>JAVBMJ010000061.1:0-42082 GCA_031552535.1 Rikenellaceae bacterium | reverse complement strand
CACGATCGACCCCGCTCTGGCGCAGGTGGCGCGGCTGACGGGCAAGGTCCCGAAGATCCTGGCCGGCGACCGCGGCTACCGGGGCTCAAAGCAATCCGGCGCCACCCGGATCGTGATCCCCTCCTCTCCCCGCGCGAGTGACAGCCGGTACGTTCGTGACAAGAAACGGACCATGTTTTGCAAGCGAGCGGGCATCGAACCGCGCATCGGCCACCTAAAGACCGACCACCGGCTGAGACGCAACTTCTACAAGGGGACCGAGGGTGACGCCATCAATCTGATGCTCGCAGCAGCGGCTTTCAACTTCAAAAGGACGATGAGGCTCCTTTGGCGGCTTATACAGCAATCGATATTCCGCAGCAATACCGGGGTTGTGATCAATTATTGCTGCTCGGCGGGGGTTTGTAAGGGTTGACTAAGTAACATCAACGTACGTCAGGCATTCAGGGGGTCATCCCCCAGATCTTCCACGAATCGCCGACCGATGCCGAGGGGATGACCTGCGGTGTCTGGCGCTGGTCGTTGTCGGAAGTGCGGCGGACGTTGTCGTAGAGGTAGTCGTAAAGGTCGCCGTAGGAAACCTCGCCACGGGTCTCCTGAAGTTTTTTCAACAGAAAATATGTGAAATACCCGTGCTGCATCTCCTTGTAGGCGCCGGAACTCTCGTTGCCGGAGCTGGATGCGAAGGTCACCGTGTTGCCTCGCGGCATCGAGGCATTGGGTGTTACTTTCACCGCGCGACGCCCTTCGGCCAAAACCACGTCGCGCGCACCCCCGCTGAAACAGGCGTCGAGCAGCACCGTGACACGCCGTGAGGGATGGCTGTCGAGCTGGGTGTAAAGGTGGCCGAGGTTGACGGCCCGCATCAGGTTGCGGCCGTTGAGGTCGACGGGGATCAGGTAGGGTTCACGCGTCTTTTCGTCGGGGAGTCCGTGCCCGGCGTAATAGAATATAAGTTCGGCCTGGCCGTTTTCCAGTTCGGCTTTTCCTGCGAGCCAGTCTATGCCGTCGAGCATATTGTTGCCCGTGGCGTTGACCAGCAGTTTTATGTTCTGCTGTGGT
The DNA here is from genome assembly GCA_031552535.1 of Rikenellaceae bacterium. GTDB lineage: Bacteria > Bacteroidota > Bacteroidia > Bacteroidales > Rikenellaceae > JAVBMJ01. The sequence continues at coordinate 41,020 of JAVBMJ010000061.1, read as the reverse complement.
ATGCCGAGCGTCTTCTCGCAATATCGGGCATACACCCGGGCGTCGTTGGCGGCGAAGGGGACGTTCTGCTCGGGGTCGTGGGTGGCCATCGTGTAGTCTTCGTTGCCGATCACAAGGGCGTAGGTCTTGTTGCGACGCACACCGGTTTCGGGGATTTCGGTATCCACTTTCGGGAGGCCGAGGACTATCTCGCGCTCTGTGACGTCGGGAGCGCCCGAAAGGCGGTTGTCGCCGAACACCTTGGCGAAGCTGACGAACTCGTATCCCGTAATCTTAACCTGCTCGTGGGCGTAGGTGTCGGCGATGTTCCACGTGTAGCCTGCTTTACGCGCCGGGTCCGTCAGGGTCAGCTTCGAGAGCACCACCCGTTCGTGGCCCGCGCTGTCGGTCACGGGCAGGAACTCCGGCCGGGAGTAACGCACCCGGTCCCAGTTCTCTTTCAGCGACACGGCATTTTCGCGCCCCGGCACGCGGACTATGAGCTGCCCCAGCGACGGGAATGTCACCAGATAGGTCTGGTTGTCGGCGTCGTAGGAGCCGATCGTGCCCCGGCGGGTCTCGTAGGGGAACAGCGGCGAGCGCATGAACTGTCCGGCGTAGTGGAGGAACAGCTCGCGGGCCTTGCCCTCGCGCGTGTTGAGGTTGACCCTCTCGCGGTACTGCGCCGTGGATTCGAACTCGCCCTTCTGCTGCCACCGTTCGAGGTCGCGCCCCACGAAGTGGGTGATATACTCCCCGCCCGTTGGTATTTTTATCACGCCCCACAATCCGCCCGACTTCACCGCCGCCATGCCGCCCTGCACAGGGGTAATGGCCTCGAACTCCCGCTCGACGATGAAAGCCCCCGTTTTGTCTATGAAACCCCACTTGCCCTGTTTGCCCACCGCCGCCAGGCCCTCGGAGAAGGGGAGGGCCGAGAAAGATCTAGCAGCACTCCAGGACATACTTTGATTACCTTTAAATGTTTGAAGCGAGATTACCATTTTGCCCGTACGGTCGATAAATCCCGCTTTACAATTGTACTCATAATACGGGGCACCATCCTGATAGCTTATCTTTACAAACGACAACCCTTCGGAGAGGTTGCCAAGCTCGGTTATGTCTTTGTCATAGAATCTGGTTGTTCCGTTTTTATCGATAAATTTAGGACTGTCGTCATTTCCCGATATCGCCGCCAAACCTTCGGAGAACCTCATTGGAAGAGGACCGGAGGTAGTGAGTATACTGCGCCCCGCCTTGTCGACAGCACCATCGTCTCCATTTGAGAACGTCACGAAAGCCACCCCCTCCGAGAAGTCCCTCGCAAGCTGGAACTGGGGTTCGATTATCCAGCGCCCTCCCGCCTTGTCGATATATCCGTATAATCCCCCGTCCTTAACCTGCACCCAGGCCAGTCCTTCGCTGAAGGAGCCCACGGCCTTGTTTTGCGGTTTGATGATCCAACGCCCGGACTTATCGATAAAGCCCCAATTGCCTGCCGATTTCGCGGCGGCCAGGCCCTCGGAGAACGGCTTGACCTCTTCATACTGTGGCTCTATCGCCCATTTTCCTTCGGCGTCGATAAATCCCCAGCGGCCCTCCCACTTCACGGCGCAAAGCCCCTCGCTGTAGCCCAGCGCTCCGGCGAAACGCGGCTCGACGACCGTTATATATGCCGGGGCGGACGGTTCGGTTGCCACGGGAGACGAGGCCTGCTGTGCGCCCTTTTTCTGGGCCCAGGCGCCGGATACGAACGCCAGCATCGCAACTATGGTAAGGATGTATTTAGTTTTCATGGCTATGTTTGTTGAGTACTATTATTAAAGATATTAAATCCGAAATGTCGGCCCGCAGCCAGCGGAGTGCGAATATTGAGCCCCGGCGATACATTCGGCCCTCCGCGCCGGGTGGCTACGGGCCGACAGCTTTGCTTTGTAAAGCTGATAAGCAATATATTACAGCTTAAATAATTTGTATTTCCAAATGTACAACGAATCATTGCCTTCTTCCATTCCTTAAATGACCCCGGTAGCGTTTTTGTGACAGTTATGGAAGAAAAAAACCGCGACAGGCCATATTTTCATGCCGCACAAAGGCCGTGTGCCCCGCAAGTTACAAAAAATAATGGCACAGAACAGCGATACCACAAATAAAATAGACAGCCCGCAGCCGTGCATGCGGATACAAATTGCGGGGTATGCCGCCAATTCGGGGATTTTATATATTTTTGCGGTGCTATGACAAAACGCTATTACGACCATACGCTGCACGACGAACAACGCCGCCGGCACGACGAAACCGGAGGCGTGGAACGGTGGCAGTTGCCGCTCGACCCGTCGGTAAAGCTGATCAACGTCTATGTCGAAGGCTACGAGGATGTGGCTTTCTGGCGCGGTATCTTCGACCACTTCGAGCGTCCCGACCTGACGTTCCATATCGATGTGCCGCCCAGGGAAGACCTCGCAAAAGGCAAAAAAGTGTTGCTGGGAATGGTAAAGGATTGTGCCGATTCGACGATCCTGTGTATGGACAGCGACTTCGACTACCTGTTCGGAGGCGAGAACGAACAGTCGAAGATGGTCAACGATGCTCCCTGCCTGTTCCACACCTACGCATATGCCACGGAAAATTACCTTTGCTACGGTCCGTCGTTGCATAATATTTGTGTCAAGGCGACCAAGAACGACATGCGTATTTTCGACTTCGACCGTTTCCTAAAGGAGTATTCCAGGATAATCTATCCGCTGTTCCTGTGGTACGCCTACTCCGCCAAAGCGACCGTCCCAAAAGTATTCACGCTGATCGACTTCAAGAGCAGCGTGAAGTTGAACTACCTCGAAGTGGAGGACAACGGTCTGGAGACCCTGAGCTGGCTCCGGCGCCAGGTGGACAAACGCCTCGCAACGTTACACAACCACCATCCCCACTGGGACAGGCATCTTGAACGTTTTTCGCGGCAGATCAGGGCCCGCGGGGTCACCGAGGAGAACACCTACCTGTTTATGCAGGGCCACACGCTGATGGACAACGTCGTGGGAGTGATGTTGCACGCTGTATGCGAAAAGTTGAAATACCTGGCCAACGAAAAAATTTCGGCGGCGAGGCGTTCCGGGCTGGTCCTGCACAACGAGCAGAGCAACTACAACAACTCGTTGCGCAACGTGCGCGACATACTGCTCGACAACGAAAATTATAAGGATTGCTTTCTTTACCGTAAACTGCGCGGCGACATAGAGCGCCATATCGCCGGGCTAAACGGACGTCCCGCACCTCCTGAGACGCATCGCGTCTTTTGATATTACTTTGTTTTGACGGGCGCACCGGACGCACAGCGTCTCTTGATATTACTTTGTTCCGACTGCCGCTTTTTCGAAAAAAGCGGCACCAAAAACCTTAGGGAAGTGCTCTCGCACTTCTTCTATGTGTCATCATTGAGGCGGAATGGCTACCTCTGCGAGGCTTGGTGAGAGAGGCAGTAAGCATGATCCCGAACAAGTTCGATCATGCTTACTGCCTCCCCCACCAACTCCTTACGGAGTTACCGCCATCCCGTTTCCGGGTTATGCCATGGTCGCATTTTTTGGTATACACATGATAAACAGTAAATTTACAAAGCTTTATGTATATGGTTTCCAGGTTTTGCTGCCTTCGATCGAAGGCAGCGTTTCGGGAAGGCGAAAGGCGATTCAAACGTATTTTTGTTTGAAGACAGCCATTTGTCTTCCCGAAACATAGCCCGTAGGGCAAAACCTGGACGCACGATGTCTTTTGACATTAGCAACCCGGATAACGCAGAAGTGCGAGAGCACTTCCCGAAGGTTTTTGGTGCCGCTTTTTCCTCAAAAAAGCGGCAGTCAAAGCAAAATAATGTATAGATAAGAGAACGATGCATAATTTATCGGTTTTAAGAACTGTTTGGAACAGCAACTTCGTGGTGATGTTGCGGAGGATGGCGATAATTTACGTGGTGTATTTCGTGTTGCACGCCGCGTTTTACATCTACAACCGCCCGGTGCTGGGCGCCATTGCCTGGAGCGAGTTATGGACGCTTGTGGAGGGGATGCTGACGTTCGACACGGTGTCGATACTCTACGCCAACTCGCTGCTGGTGGTGCTTTCGCTTGTGCCGTTCCGGTTCAGGGAGCGGTGTTGGTGGCAGGCGGTGCTGTTCTGGTACTTCATCGTGGTCAACGCGGTTTGCGTGGTGGTGAACCTGGCCGACGCGGTGTTTTTCAGCTATACCCAGAAACGGTTCACGGCCGAGGAGATATTCTATACGGGCAACGACAACACGGCGTTGATGTTGGGTAAATTCATGGCCGAGAACTGGTACCTGCTGCTCGTCGCCGCTGCGTTGGTGTGGGGCATGGCGTGGGCATGGCGCAAGACAGGCACACCACGGACACCCATAAAGAACGGTTTCGTATATTTCCTCTCGGGAGTGGTCATGCTGGCGTTGGCGGCCGTCCTCGCCATAGGAGGCATAAGGGGCGGTTTCAGCCGCGACGTGCGTCCCATAGCCCCGGGGCACGCGACACTATACACCTCTTCGCCGGCACGCGCATACATGATCCTGAGCAATCCGTTCTGCATACTGCGCACCATCGGCTCCGACAAGATAATATACCGGAAATACTTTACCTCCGAAGAACTCGAAGCCATCTACACGCCGGTCCACCGGCCCGCGGAGCGCGACACACTCGTCCTGGGACGGCGCAACGTTGTTATATTCATACTCGAAAGCTTCAGCGCAGAGTTGTCATCATACCTCAATCCCGACCTGCATCCCGACGGCCGCGGATTCACACCTTTCCTCGACTCGCTTATGCGCGAAGGGTTTGCGTGCCCCGAGGCTTATGCCAATGGCCGCAGGTCGATCTTCACCATGCCCACCGTGCTCTCGTCGATACCGTCGATGAAGGTGCCATTCATGCTGATGCCGCAGTCGTTGAGCGAGACGCGCTCCATGCCGCGCATGTTGGCCGACGAGGGGTACTCCACATCTTTCTTCTGTGGTTCGGGCCGCGGTTCGATGGGATTCGGGGCCTATGCCCATGCTGCGGGGGTGGAGAATATCTATAGCCGTGAAGATTACGAAGCGAAACACGGCACTGGCGGATTCGACAATTATTGGGGAATATGGGACGACAAATTTTTCGGCTACATGGGCGAGGTGTTGACACAGACGCCGCAACCGTTCTTTTCGTCGGTTTACTCCCTCTCGTCTCACCACCCGTTCGTTGTGCCGGAGCAATATGCCGCTTCGTTGCCCGAAGGCCGTACAAGGATAGACCGTCCGGCGGCCTACACCGACCTGGCGCTACGAATGTTCTACGAACGTTTTTCGGATGAGGAGTGGTTCCGCAACACGATATTCGTATTCGTGGCCGACCATGTGTCGTCGGAGAAATACGCCCCGCGTACAAACACCTCGCGCGGCAACAAGCAGATAATACTATTCTTCCACACTCCCGACGGAGCATTGAAGGGCCGCGAAGAGAGTGTCGTGCAGCAACTCGACATCATGCCGACGCTGCTGGGGCTACTGGGCAACACGCGCCCATATTTTGCATTCGGGCGCGACATAATAGGCGAAAAGGGCCGGCTCCCGGCGGCATTCAACTACGACGAGCAGGTATTTCAGATAATCACCGATTCTCTGACACTTTCGTTTGACGAAAACGTTGTTGCTGCGGCATACTCCCGTGGCGACACCCTTGAAAGAAACAATATCGCCCACATGGCCACCACCGCGATGAATGAGGCCGAACGATTGCTCAAAGCGTTCATTCAGCAATATTACACCCGTGTCGAGCAAAAGGACTTTATGCCTCATCCTTCTTCCGGGGCATATCCGCCACGGTGAAAACTCACATTAAGAAGTTGTTTTGAATTTGTTAATCCCGTTTTTTATCCTTTTTGCCGCGCTTTCCCGTGGCGGGATTCATTGAATAAGGGCCGCTATTCGCCTCATACCACCCCGAAAAATCATCGGCAAACAGATCAATCCCGTTAACAAATCCAAACAGCTTCTAAAAAAGTGTTGCTTCCGGGAAAAAATAGTACCTTTGTGGCAGGTTAGTTACGGAATATGCTTAAAGAGATATTGTTGGTCGGTGCCGGAGGCTTTGCGGGAAGTGTGTCGCGCTATTTGGTTAGCAGTGTTATGACCGGTGCGGGCCTTTTTTACGGATTCCCGCTGGGCACGTTCACGGTAAATGTAATGGGCTCATTCATAGCTGGTTTGGTGGTGGCATTGTCAAGTGGTGAAATGTGCTTGTTGATGTGTATGGCGGGTTTCTGCGGAGGATTCACAACTTTTTCGGCTTTGTCCGTAGAAACTCTTGCCATGTTGAAAGAAGGGCGTTGGGCCTGGGGTGCGATGTATGTTGCGGCTACTGTGACGATGGGTTTACTCGCCGTGTGGGGTGGATGGGCTGTGGGAGGCAGGATAAGGTAATAATACAACACTTGCGCCTGGATGAACCGATGTGGTCATGAATCGTGATGTTCCTGGGATTTGTTGCCGTAGAATACCGGAGATTTAGGTAGTTAAGAATCTGGATTACTGATAAAATTTACAGGATATGGATTTTCTTGAACAGATCAAAGAAAAGGCGCGTTCCCGGAGGATGAGGATAGTGTTGCCCGAGAGCTACGAGGAGCGTACGCTGAAAGCTGCCGACGAGATCATTGCCGACGGGATTGCCGATGTGATATTGATAGGCGACAGGGAAAAGATAGCTTATCTGGCGTCGGAGAGCTACCTCGACAATATTATCGGGGCTACGATAGTCGACCCTGCGGACAACCCGCGGCGGGAACACTACATAGATCTGATGTTGAATCTCAGGGCGTCGAAGGGACTTACCCGCGAAGAGGCCGGACGGTTGGTTTCCGATCCGCTCTACCTTGCGGCGGTTATGATCAAGGCCGGCGATGCCGACGGCGAGGTGGCAGGCGCTCTCAATACCACGGGTGATGTGCTGCGTCCGGCGTTCCAATACGTGCGGACGCTGCCCGGGATCAATGTTGTATCGGGTGCTTTCATTATGATCGTCCCCGACACGCTGTATGGACAGGACGGAATGATGCTGTTCGCCGACTGCGCCGTCAACCCCGACCCCACGGCCCGGGAACTTGCCGAGATTGCTGTTGCCACGGGCAATACGGCACGTACTCTGGCTGGTATCGAGCCGCGGGTGGCGATGTTGAGTTTTTCGACTATGGGTTCGGGCCGTCACGAAGCGGTCGACAAGGTTGTCGAAGCCACGAGGCTGGCTAAAGAGATGGCCCCGGACATGGTTATTGAGGGTGAGTTACAGGTCGACGCGGCCATTGTTCCCGGCGTGAGTACGAAGAAAGCGCCGGGCAGCAAAGTCGGTGGCAGGGCCAATGTGTTGGTGTTCCCGACGTTGGATGCGGGGAACATAGGCTATAAACTCGTGCAGCGGCTGGCCCGTGCCGAGGCTATAGGGCCTGTTTTGCAGGGAATGGCCGCGCCGGTCAACGACCTTTCGCGCGGTTGTTCGGTCGACGACATAGTAAGCCTTGTGGCCATCACGGCCTGCCAGGCACAGGCTGACGGACGCATCGCGTCTTCTGACATTACTTTGTAACGCAAGGGTCAGAACACACGCATCGCGTCCTCTGACATTACTTTGTAACGCAAGGGTCAGAACACACGCACGGGCCCTTTTATATGAGTTTGCCGGGGAGCAGGCCTGCGGCCAGCGGAGGGATGGACCGGAGCCGCAGGGCAACGGGTAAGTTGAGCCCTTCGCCGGGAGTGGCTGCGGGCTGGCGGCCTTGTTTTTCAAGGCTGGGCGTATAGTTAATCTCTCGGAAAAGGCCGAACAAGTTTGCCTCGGCCCTCGCTTGTCCGTCAGCTCGGGCGTCGGTTTCTTAAAAAGCGGCAGCCATAGTCGGAGACAAAGCAGAAAGTTTAAAAACATATAAATCTAATATAGAATGATAATTCTTGTATTGAACTGCGGGAGTTCGTCGATCAAATACCAGGTGATCGACATGAAGCCATCTGGCGGCCACTTTTTGCTGGCAAAGGGACTGATCGAGCGCATAGGGCTCAGCGAGGGGGTCATGACCCACCGCCCGTCGGGTAAGGAGCGTTACGAGTTGACACGGCCCATCCCCGACCATTCGTCGGGTATCAACCTGATCCTTGAGGCGTTGACCGACCCTGGGCACGGAGTCATAGAGTCCCTTTCAGAACTCAATGCCGTAGGTCACCGTGTTGCTCACGGGGGTGAGTTTTTCCAGTCGAGCGCCGTGGTCAACAAGTGTGTGATGCAGCAGATAGAGAGCTGTTTCGACCTGGCTCCGCTCCACAACCCGGCCAACCTGAAGGGAATCCTGTCGATAGACACGATATTACCCCATGTCCCGCAGGTTGCTGTGTTCGATACGTCGTTCCACCAGTCGATGCCGCCCAAGAGTTATCTCTATGCGCTGCCGTATAAGTATTATGAGAAATATCGCGTCCGCCGTTACGGGTTCCACGGCACAAGTCACAAATTTGTGGCCGAGAGGGCTTGCGCGCTTACCGGACTCGATTTTCATGCGTCAAAGATCATCACCTGCCATATCGGCAACGGCGCGTCGGTAACGGCCATAGTCAATGGCCGCTCCTTCGACACGTCGATGGGATTCACCCCCGTCGACGGCCTTATAATGGGCACACGATGTGGCAACGTCGACCCCGGAGCGCTGATATTCATAGCCGAAAAGGATGAATTGAGCCTGAGCAAACTCAACGATGTGATAAATAAACAGTCGGGTGTGTTGGGCATTACCGGCATATCGTCCGACATGCGCGATATACAGGCCGCAGCGGCTTCGGGCGATGAAAAGGCTCAATTGGCGCTCGAAATGTACAACGAACGTATTAAGAAGTTTGTCGGAAGCTATGCCGCTGAGATGGAGGGCATCGACCTGATAGTATTCACGGGCGGCGTCGGCGAAAACGAAGCGTCGTTGCGTTCGAGCGTATGCCACGGTCTCGGATTTATGGGAGTAGACTTTGACTTCGAAGCTAACGAAGGAGTGCGCGGGCAGGACAAAATACTCTCCAAACCATTCTCGAAAGTAAAAGTTGCCGTGATACAAACCGACGAAGAACTCGTAATAGCATCCGACACATTCAACCTTCTCAAAAAAAGATCGGAGTAACCCGGGTGCTGATTGGCATGTCATTTGAATCTTAGAGTCTGTCTAAATCTCCTGCGGAAACTACTTGTTGTTTCTTTTTAACCTCTTTTTTACGAAAATTTCGTCACATAGCACCACTATGCTCCCCGATTTTTGTAAAAAATAGCCCTGAAAATAATTCACAACTATTTCCCTTTGGAAAATTAGGCAGACTTTTAGAAGCTGTTCTGAATTTATTAATTTCGTTTTTTTATCCTCTTTTCCGCGCTTTCCCGCGGTGTGGTTCATTAAACAGGGGCGGCTATTCGCGCCTCATCCCACCGCGAGAAATCATCGGCAAAACGATAAAAATAATCTCGTTAACAAATCCAAACAGCTTTTTAATGCAGGCCCCCGCCATATATGTCAGGTTGTCTTGTTGTTTTGTGATTATATTTTGCTCTGTTATGGTAAATAAGGTTATTCTTATAGGAAATGTCGGTAACGATCCTGAGATAAGGACGCTTGAAAGCGGCGTTAAGCGTGCCCGTTTGCGCATGGCTACCACGGAAAGAATTTTCAGTCGTCAGACCCAGGAGGTCAAGGAGCACACGGAATGGCATACGGTGCTGTTGTGGCGTAATTTGGCAGATGTTGCCGACCGCTATATACGCAAGGGAAGCCAGATTTACGTCGAGGGCCGCCTCAGAACCAACGAATGGCAGGATGAACATGGGAACCAGCGTTCTACGATCGAAGTCCTGGCCGATGATCTAAAATTGCTGGGCCGTCGGCAGGATCCTGCGGGTGGTGCCGGCAAAGGGCCTGGAACGCAAGGTGCGGAACCTGGTCCCGGACATGGCGGCGGCATTGATCAGTCTGTTACAAAACATGCCGCACCACAACCCTCGGCAGAAGACCCTGATAACCTGCCATTTTAGGGTGTGTTAACCAAACGCCCCATCCTGATTCAATGCTTTCCCGCTGACCTGTTGCGTTAATAACCGTAAACAGATTGCAACATCAGGCTTCAATCATTTACTTATAGTGCGTTATAAGGCATCTTCCTGGTGAATATAAGGGTCCCGCGGAAGTCGAGAACAGATACTGATAATTTGCGGTAATGTGTCTAAAAACAGTTGGTTTTGGGGGTTCTCGCAAGGTCTGCTTAATGCCCTCCCACGGTGCTCGAAGTTGGTTTTGCGCTAAGAAAGAAATGTTTCTCTCGTTCTTCCACTCCTGGTAAAGGCTTGGGAACATGCTGAACTCAAGAGTTGGAATCGAGGATGCAACCGCCCATGGATCAAGGAATAATAATAACTCACAACTACTCTCCATAGGAAAATGAGACAGACTCTTAGGACCCGGGGCTTGATTTAGATCGGCAGTTTTGTTTTTTAGGGAAGATGTTTTCAGCCCGCAGCCATTTGGATGGCGGACGCATTGCGTCTTTTGACATTACTCTGTTAAACCCGGGATATTGCCGCCGAATGCACACGATCAGCCCCTCCGCCCGGGGGCGAGTTGCGAACTTTGCAAGGCGAAGTTAATCCGAACAGATCCTTTTCCGGACTGATCCCATTTGAGCAACCGGGATAACAAAAGCACAAAAAATAATCCGGACTCCATCGAAGGGCCCGGATTACTTTTTCGCGAGTAACAGCCGGTTAATTGCAATCGTAACCAGCTATTATACAGGCCCTATTTGAGGTACGTATAGCACTTGCTGCATTTATTGCAGGTACTGTACTCTCCTAAAATACTATCGTCTTCAATAGTGTGGCATAGGCAACTTGGATTATGACAGAATGCGATGGCACCTTGTGTCTGAGCAGGGAACCCCCCGGTTGCATACAATACCCCCAAAGAAAGGCCGCATACCGCAATCAATCCGGCAATCAATGCAATCCATCTTTGTTTTTTTGTCATTTTTTTCATCTTAGTACACGCATTAGGTTATATGAACTCCAAAAATTTTCACAAATCCTTTTGAGAATAAAGGTTCTTAGAGCTTGCCTGATTTTCCTATTGCTCTTTCTTATCTTGCCGTGACTTCTGCAATACTCTGAGCAGTAAATGACGCCTGCGATATAGTGAAATTTATTGAATTTAGTTATCATAGATCATATAAAAACCCCGTCGCGCATTCAAGGAGCGTTAACATTACCCATCGGCATAGTTTATGGCGTGTCAGCATAAACGGTTATGTTCGCTATTCCTGTTCCCTGCGAGCGCTTTTTCGAAGTAATATCGTTCCGCAGTTCGACGTAAAGTAATGCCAAAAGACGCGATGCGTCAAAATGCGGCAAAGCGGAGGCGAAAAGAGTGCCGGAAGCGGGCGTGGACGTTTATGCAACATGCCCTATGCACCTCGCCGGTGCAACCGGCACGGTATGCCCTTACAACCTCGCGTTATTCGGCCTTGAGTTTGGTGTTCAGCGGCTCCTTGACACACGAAACCGATGTTTGGTGCTTGTGGTTCAACTGTTCGAAGATAGTTATACGGTTCTCGCCTTTATTGAGCCAAACGCCAGGGATGTAGAGCCTCTGCTGGGGCCCCACCTGCCAGTAACGTCCGATGTTTACACCATTGACAAACACTATGCCTTTGCCCCAATTCTCCATGTCGATAAACGTGTCGCCGGTTTCCGGAAGGGTGAACGTCCCTTCGTAAATCACCGGGCGCATCACAAGGCGGCTGCCTTTCGCGGCGTTGTCGAGAACCTCCCTCTTCGGAAAAGAAGCCAACTCCGGGCACCGGCTCATCGGCATGCGGTATGATTCCCACGATCCCGTAACAGGAGTACCGTTGATCGTTACGGGAGAAATAATGCCTTTGGTGTTGTGCACAATCTCGGCGCCGTAATTGATGCGTCCCATGTTTTCGACCAATATTTCGAGGGTGGAGTTGAAGGGAATATCTATCTGCATCGTGTAATCCTTATAATAGCGGTTCAACTCGCCCACCTGTTCGCCGTTGACATAAACCACAGCATAGTCTCTGAGACCTTCTATCGCCAATTCACCTTTTATGGGGTGCTGGAAGTGTTTGGCATACAAAACATAACCATACCCCTGGTTCAACTGCTCGAACGTCAGCGGATTGTCGGCCAGTTCGGGTTGCGAAGTGCGTGCGAAATTTATAGCGTCGGCAACCTTCGTAAGTTTGACAGACCCTATGGCGATCACCGGATATGGTTTTGGAGCCTGCGGTATCTCATGCGACACATGTTTGCGGATCACATTGCGGATCGAGTCGAATTTCGGAGTGACCCACCCCGCTTCACTCACCGGGGCGTCGTAATCGTAGCTGGTCAGGTCGGGCTGGATATCGTGCTGCTTATTGTAGTTAGCACCGCTCGTAAACCCGAAATTGGTACCTCCATGAGCCATATAGAAGTTGAATGAAACTCCGTTGCTGAGATATTCGTCAGTTTTACGGGCGATTTTCGAAGCATCCACCTGCGGATGCGGCTCGGCCCAGTGCGCCAGCCATCCGGGATAAAATTCGGCAACCATGTATGGCCCCTTGCCGCCGTGGTACTCATTGATCACCTGCTTGAGTTTGGCCACATCATCCTCTCCGTTAGCCGTAGGCAGGACACCGTCTATGGCCCCTCCCTCGAAAAGCCACGACCCGTCGGAGGTGAAAAGTTCGGTATTGAATCCCGTGGCGATGATCTGGTCTTTGATCTTGGCGTTATAGCGGCGGTGGTCGGCCAACGGGATGTCGGGCCGCTGGAATACATACGACCCGAACTCATTTTCGGCCTGCACCATGATGACCGGCCCGCCGTTGGTTATCAACTGGTCCTTCACTTCGGCATAGAGGCGTTCGAAGTATTTTTTGGTGTACTCGAGGAATTTTTCGTTGTCGCAGCGCAACTCCATCCCCGGCACGTTCTGCAACCACCACGGATAGCCGCCGAATTCCCACTCGGCGCATGCGTAAGGCCCCGGACGAAGGATCACATGCAACCCCTCTTCACCGGCTATACGGATATATTCGGCAATATTTTTGTCACCCGTAAAGTCCCACTTGCCTGGCTCTGGTTCGTGCGCATTCCAGAACACATAGGTAGCCACGCAGTTAAGTCCCATGGCTTTGAGCATTTGCAGACGGTGGCGCCAGTACTGGTGGGGGATGCGTGCGAAATGCATCTCTCCCGACATGATCCTGACAGGCTGCCCGTCGTACACAAACTGACCGTCCTTGATCTCGAACGTGTGCTTTGCCTGTGCGCCGGCACCCGACGGTAACAAAAACAGAAACCCGAGGGCGATGGAAAACCAAAATAATTTCTTCATAGTCCCGATAATTTTTTATTTATCCCCGAAGAATCCCCGGGGTTCGCTCCCCAAAGGTATAAATTATTCTTGGGAATCAAAAGATGCGGTCTCGATGACGCAATCGCCAGGCATGTCTCAAAACCTCTCGGTTGCGAGGGCATAGGCGCGACGGCGGATCTCTTCGCTCCAACGCCGGGCCGGGCCGGAGGCAATGTCCCGACATGGCACGGGTGTTCCGAAGAATATGTCGAAGTGCTTACCCCGCTGGGCGAACATCTCGTCGACAAGGTAGAGCATTTCGATGTTGGCCTTGATGCCCAATGCGGTGCGGACGTTGGAGAGCCGGTAAAAGAACGGAGATAGTTCGCCGCAACAATGCACCGGGACAATATCGCGCCCTGAAGCTACCGCTTTTTTAATAAAATTGGGTTTCCATTCAAGGTCGGTCACCCTGCCGTGGATGCGGCGCGAGCAGAGGCCCGCCGGAAAAGTTATTACCGGCATCTGCGACTCGAAAGCGTCGTTGAGCATACGTGCGTATTCGTTATTTTGGCGACCGTGTTTGTTGACCGGGACGAACAACCCGGCAAGCGGTGCTACGTTCATCAGGATGTCGTTAACCACGATCCGCACATCGCCGAAGCGCCGTGTGATTTCGTCGGATAGCATGAGCCCGTCCATTCCGCCGAAAGGGTGGTTCGATGCAAACAGGTAACGCCCGCCGGCATCGAGGCTGTCGAGCCCGTGCGCCGAATAGGTTATACCCATGTCGCGCATGCAATGGCGGGCAAATTCGATAGACGGCAAATGCCCGTAAAGGAGCAGGAAACGGTTTATCTCATCCTGGTGGACCACCCTGCGCAGGTAATCTACCAGCATCTCCGGAATCCACTTCGCAAGGGCCGGATTCTTGTCCCTGAGCACTTCGCCTACGTCTACCTGCATTGTTAATGATTTTATTTACATTGCAAAGATAGGAAATAAGGGGAAGAAACTCTATGGTTTTTTCTTTACCTTCGTGCCGGTAAATAAGGCACGAGGCTTGCATGGTGTAATGTCATGAAACATAATATCAAACATCTTCCGGCGATCATTGTCGCAATGGCGATAGTCGCCGGGGCGTGCTCCGCGCGGCACGGCGATATCCATAGCGGAAACGACCCTGCGACCGCCGATTCGACGTCCACAGTGCCTGACTCGTTGTGGCTCGACCGCACGGTGATCGAAAAGGAGCTGCTTTACGACAAATACACCCTCGCCGACACCTACCCGTATAAAGATACGGTACGTATATTCCAGTGGGTAAAGATACGCGAGTCGCTCGCCCGCCTCGATTCGATACAGTCGCAGCCCTCGCGTTGGGGCATCCTGCAAAACCGTCACAACAAAAACGGTGAGGCTCCGCCGGTGCGTAATTTCACGCGTAACGCTTACCGCAACATACAGGATGCTTACGGGGTCGAACGGCGCCAGGGTATTCCGCTATACCTTTCGCCCGATTCGCTCGTCCCGGAACGTTACGGGCGCGACGGGGCGCTGGTCAAACTGCTGACCCCCTGCGAGGACTCGCTGGTGAGCGTGGAGGCGGTATACGCAGGCGGAAAATGGACTGTCCCGGGTAATTATATCCACAGGATAGAGGGTGATACGGTGCGTTTCTCGAGGGTTATATTCGTAGACCGGACAAACCAGAATATAGCCACGCTCGAACGTAGCGACGGCAAATGGCTCGTCCGCAGCATGAATCCCGCCACAACGGGGCTGCACCGCCCGCCCTACCAGCAGGAGACGCCGCTCGGCATATTCGTGATACAGGGAAAAAAGACGAAGATGTACTACTACGCCGACGGAACCACGACTATCGAAGGATTCGCCCCGTATGCCAGCCGCTTCTGCAATGGCGGTTACATACACGGAGTGCCGGTGAATTATCCGCGCCGGACGATGATCGAATACAGTTGGTCACTGGGAACCACGCCCCGTTCACACATGTGCGTACGTAACGCCACTTCGCACGCGCAATTCATTTTCGACTGGGCCGGAGTCGACCGCTCGCTGGTGTTTGTGATAGAATAGGCCGTTACGGCCGGTTTCGCATACAATTATATTTTTGTATCTTTGCCCGGGAAAGGTGAAATATCCGTGTATCGGGAGACACTTTGCCGGAGTAAAGTCAGGAGTCCGTGTGCCGGGAGGCACCCGGGGGCACCTTCTAAAGTACAGATGAAAAAAGAATACAGGGTCGGGCATATTTCTGCGATGGTGTTCAGAATGGGGATCGTTATCCTTGTGCTGTGCAGCGCGTTGTGGCGTTGTGCGAGGCAGATGGCTCCCCAGGGCGGCCCTAAGGATTCGCTACCTCCCAGGGTGGTGGTGCTCAACCCGGAATACGGGATGAAAAATTTCACCGCCAAGCGCATCATAGTGGAGTTCGACGAATATGTGCAACTCAAAGACCAGCAGAAAGAGTTTTATACCTCGCCCTGGATGGAGAAGCCTCCACTCGTCACCCTGCGCGGGCGCGGGTTTATAATAGATATAAAGGATTCGCTCAAGCCCAACACCACTTACGCTTTCAATTTCGGCAGTTGCGTGGAGGACAATAACGAGGGAAACCCTCTGAACGATTTCCGCTACGTTTTTTCGACAGGCACCACCATCGACTCGATGGTTATGTCGGGCTACACGGCCGACGCCTACAAGGGCGACAGTGTGTCGAAATGCTTCATATTCTTTTACCCTGCCCAGGCCGACTCGGTGGCTGCCTACGACTCTACGATGTTCTGGTCGAAGCCTTCGGTCATAGCCCGCTCGCAGTCCAACGGCATGTTCATCGCACAAAACCTCAAGCCTGCTCCCTACAGGGTGTATGCCATGGAGGACCGCAACGGAAACAAGACCTACGAACCCGGGGTTGACAGGGTGGCTTTCCTGGACTCGGTCTACAATCCGCAGGATATGCCGGGATTCGGGATCCATTTCGACACGATGCGCAAATATCTCGTGCCCGATCCGCAGTTGTATTTCAGGATGTTTATGGATAAGTCCTTCAAACGGCAGTTGCTCGCCTCCACGGCGCGTCCCGGCCAGCACAAGGCTGTTCTGTCGTTCGCGGCCCCTTATCCCGAAATACGCAGCATGCACCTCGACGGCATAGATTCGACACACATAATAACCGAATACCTGAAGCCCGAGCGCGACTCGATAGCCTTGTGGTTCGACCTGCCGAAAGAGGAGTTACCCGATTCGATACGGGGTACGATAACATACATGCGTCACGATTCGCTCAGCCGCCTGGAGGAGGTCACCGACTCGCTGAAATTAAACTGGAGGCTTTTCGAAAAGAAAAAAACGGAACGCGAGAAAGAGAGAGAAAAAAAACGCCTGGAAAAAGAAAAGCCGGAAAATCCTTTTAAGTTCCAGTCGGAAGCTTCTTCGGCGCTCAACCCGCTGAAGGACATTCCATTGACGTTCGACTATCCGCTCACGGCGATAGACTCGCAACGCATCTCGCTGATACGGGTCGGTGAAGAAGATAAACTCTACAGGGTCAGGTTTAAGTTTGACCGGGACACGTCGAATATCCGGAGGTGGATACTCAGCGCCCCGTGGTCGCCGGGTCAGAAATACCGCCTTGTGATTCCCGACAGCGTGTTTCGCAATGTGGCCGGGGAGTACAACGACACGATCCGGACCGAGTTTACGGTAAATTCACCCGACAAATTCGCTACGCTCAACCTCAAGATAAAAGGTAAAACCCCCGGTAGCCGTTATGTGCTCCAACTGATGGGGGCGGGCGAAAAGGTGGCGCAGGAGATACCTCACGCCGGTGATGGCGAATACACGTTCCAGTATGTGGATATCGGTACGGCCTCGATACGTGTGGTGGAAGACATAAACGATAACGGCAAGTGGGATCCGGGTAATCTCGTGGAGCGCCGCCAGCCTGAGAGGGTTGAATACTACGTTCCCGAGTCGGGCGAGAAGGAGATCATAACCAAGATGAACTGGACTATCGACCTGACGCTGGATATGAACCTGATATTCGCACCTGTTACAATGGGCATGCTGATCGAACGGCTCCGGGCGGAGGAACTTGCTTTGCAGCGCAAGAGGCAGAAAGAGATGCTGGAGAGGGAAAAAGAGCGCAAGTCGCGCGGAGTGCACGGTGAGTTCGACAACGAAGAGTCACAGGGATCGAATCCTTTCGGCGGCCAGGGTGGCGGCGGTATGATGCCGGCGGGAATGCCTAATTTCAGATAGAACGGGATGAAAAATATTATTGCCGCCATACTCCTATTGTTTTCAAGCCTGCCGTTCGCCGGGGCCCAGCACTATGTGGGTGTACGCGGCGGTTATGGAGGCGGTTCGGTGCGTTTCGATCCGAAGATGGATACGAAGATGTTGTGGAACCGCTACTCCGGCGGGGTGTCGTGGAAATATTACAGTGCCGAACGTTATCTGGGAGGAGTGGAGATCGACGTGGAGATGTTGCAGAAAGGCTACCGCCGGATAGAGTACAACAAGCCCGATACCTCTTATGTGTGGCGGAGCAATTCCATTACTATGCCCATCATGTGGCAGCCACACTTCTATTTCTTCAAACGCTCGCTGAGGGTTTTTTTGAATGCCGGGGTTACGTTCTGCTACAATTTCGACGCCGATTATGAATATGTGTCGCAGCGCAGCGGAACCTACGAATCTGGCGAGTACCACTACCAGCTCAACCGCGACAACCAGTGGGGCTACGGAATAGTGGGCGGAGGAGGTGCAGGCATTCTCGTGGGGCGGTTCGAGTATTTTGCCGAGGCGAGGTACTATTTCGGGTTTTCGGATATTTACAAAAACCCCAATAAGTATAAAACCAATCCCGAGCGTTCACCGCTCGACAACTTCAATATATCGGTCGGAATATGCTACCGCCTGGGCAAGGGAGGCATATTGGCGCCGCCATCGAAGCGGGTGGCCGAAAAAATGCGCCGTACGCAGGATAACGGCAACAGGAAACAGCCGTCCGACACGGACGATGTAACGATCCCGAAAGAAATATTCGAATAGGACGGCGGCGATAAACCGGCCGGCTAATTATACCGGCCTGTTGCAGCGATATCCCCGGATATAGGCCCGGTTGCCGGAGAATGGGCGGACAGTGGGAAAAAATTGTAGAAATTTATCGGACTTCATATAAATCTTCAAGAGATGGAATCTACGCGGCAACAAAAAATAGCACGTCAGATACAGAAAGACATGGCGGACATTTTCATAAGGGAGGCGTCGGAATTGCTGCGCGGAGTGATGGTGTCGGTCACTGCCGTTAGGGTTAGCCCCGATCTGGGGTTTGCCAAGATATATATCAGTGTTTTCCCGTTCGAACGCAGCGGCGTGGTGATGCACACGCTCACGGAGAATGTGCGCATGATACGGCACGCCCTGGGGACACGTACCCGCAACCAACTCCGGATAGTCCCCGAGTTGGCCTTCGCCCTCGACGACTCGCTGGAGTATATCGATAAAATAGATTCATTGCTGAAAGAGTAGGCGTATTTTACGCATACCCAGGGCTAACAGACCTGAAAATAAACCTAAGGTTAACCGCGTTATTATGAAAAGATTAATATTTTTTGCACTGATGACTGCTGTAACAGCTATTTCCGGGTGCCGCGAGAAGAATCCCCTTCTGGGTGACTACGGCACCCCTTTCGACACCCCGCCTTTCGACCGTATCAACCCCGGGCACTACGAGCCGGCATTCGCCGAGGCAATAAAGCGGAAACGGGCCGAGGTGGACGCCATAGCCGGCAGTACCGAGGCGCCGACTTTCGAGAATACGGTCGTCGCCCTGGAACTCTCGGGGGAACTTTTGAACGATGTTGCGGGCGTGTTTTTCAATATCAACGGTGCCGAGACCAACGACACGATACAGGAGATAGCGCGCCGTGTACAGCCGCTGCTGACGGAGTTGGAGAACGACATATCGCTCAACGAAGCGCTGTTCGGGCGTATCAAAACGGTTTATGAAAACCGCGATACCCTGGCGCTTACCTCTGAGCAACGTATGCTTCTGGAGCGCACCTATAAAGGGTTTATCCGCAACGGAGCGGGGCTCGACGAAGCGGCAAAGGCGCGTTACCGCGAAATAACCGACCAACTGGGGAGGCTGACGCTTGCTTTCGGACAGAATCTGCTGGAGGAGACCAATGGCTTTACGTATAATATCATCGATTCGGCGCTGGTAGCCGACCTGCCGCAATTTGTGCGCGACGCCATGGCGGCCGAAGCAAAGGAGCGGGGGGAAAAAGGTTGGACGGTGACGCTGCAAGGTCCGAGCATCAATCCGTTTTTAATGTATTCCGGCAACCGGCAGTTGAAGGAGATACTGTGGCGTAAATACAATTCGCGCGGATTTGCAGGCGGCGACCACGACAACAGCCAGACGGTGAAGCAGATCGCCGGGCTACGCCTCGAAATGGCCAAACTCCTTGGTTACAACGCCTATGCCGATTATGTATTGGAAGAGCGCATGGCCGGGAATGCCGACAATGTGAACGCCCTTCTGGGGGAATTACTCGAAAAGTGCAGGCCCTATGCCGAGAGGGAGTACCGGGCGGTGGGCGAATACGCCAGAAAACAGACCGGCGACCCGAAATTCGTAATGATGCCATGGGATTTCGGTTACTTCAACGAGAAGTACCGCAACGAGACCTTCGCCCTGAGCCAGGAAGAAATAAAACCATACCTGAAGCTGGAAAACGTCCAACAGGCGGTGTTTATGCTCGCCGGTAAGCTTTATGGCATTACATTCAAGGAGAATGCGGCGATACCGGTCTATCATCCCGACGTGAAGGCTTATGAAGTTTACGATGCCGACGGGAAATACCTGGCTATCCTTTACATGGACTTTTTCCCGCGCAAAGGCAAGCGCCCGGGGGCGTGGATGAACACCTTCCGCGAGATGTACGTAGACCGTGACGGCAAGGAGGTGCGTCCGTTGGTGACGGTGTGCTGTAACTTCACAAAACCCACAGCCGGCGAACCGTCGCTGTTGACATTCGACGAATTGACGACCATCCTGCACGAATTTGGCCATGCGCTGCACGGAATATTCGCCCAGGGGCTCTATCCGTCGCTTACCGGCACTGGCGTATACCGCGATTTTGTGGAGCTGCCCTCGCAGATAATGGAGAACTGGGCAACGGAAAAAGAGTTCCTCGACCTGTGGGCCGTGCATTACCAAACCGGCGAACGTATGCCGCAGGAGTTGATCGACAAGATCACGGCATCGAAGAATTATCTCGCCTCATATCTGACCTTAAGGCAATTGTCATTCGGATTTAACGATATGGCATGGCATTCGATAACCTCTCCGGTAGAAGTAACGGTAGACCAGTTTGAACGTAAAGCCATAGCCGCCACCCAATTGTTCCCCCCGGTCGACGGGACGTGTATTTCCACGGCGTTCGGGCATATATTCTCGGGAGGTTACGCGGCGGGGTACTACAGCTACAAGTGGGCCGAGGTGCTCGAAGCCGACGCTTACTCGCTCTTCGAGGAGAAGGGAATCTTCAATCGCGATGTGGCGGGTTCGTTCCGCGGGAACATCCTGTCGAAAGGCGGTAGCGAATCACCTATGGAACTTTACGTGCGCTTCCGCGGCCATAAACCGGAGGTGGAGGCGCTGCTGGCCAAGATAGGGGTTAAATGACGTAAGGCGCCGGGCGGGAGACGTTTCCATCGTTGCACCGGCCCTGGGAGACGTAATATTATGTATGTTATTACCCAAAACATAAACAAGGCATGACTGACAAAATATTTATTGCAGGGCCGTGTGTTATCGAGAGCCGCGAGTTGCTCGAAACTGTTGCGGAAGAACTGGTACGCATACGTAAAACACTGGGTGTCGAGGTGATATTCAAAGCCTCGTTCGATAAAGCCAACCGTACGTCGGTCAGCGCCTTTCGCGGGCCAGGCTTGGAGAAGGGGTTGCAGATACTCTCCGACACAGGGTCGAAATACGGACTTAAACTCACTACCGACATACACGAACCGTGGCAGGCGGCTCCGGTGGGACAGGTGGCGGATGTGATACAGATACCTGCTTTTTTATGCCGGCAGACCGACCTTCTGATCGCCGCAGCCCGCACCGGGAAAACGGTCAATATCAAAAAGGCCCAGTTCCTTTCGGCTCAGGATATGTTCTTTCCCGTGCAAAAGGCCCGTGAGGGTGGAGCTCCCGATGTATGGCTGACGGAACGAGGCAATATGTTCGGCTACAACAATCTCGTGGTCGACTTCCGCAACGTCGCCGACATGAAGCAGATCGTTCCGAGGGTTGTGATGGACTGCACACACTGCGTGCAGCGGCCAGGCGGCGCTTGCGGGGCAACCGGAGGCAACCGGGAGTATGTGCCTGCAATGGCCCTGGCAGCCAAGGCGTTCGGGGCCAATGGGTTTTTCTTCGAGGTACACCCCGATCCCGACAAGGCGCTCAGTGATGGGCCCAATATGTTGTACCTCAGGGATCTCGAAGGAGTTATCCGGTCGTTGATCTGAAAATCCGCCCGTATTTCCCCGGGAATTCAAGAGTCTGTTTAATTTTCCATCGGAAAATTAAACAGTTTTTAAAACAAACTTACCATATACCGCGCGGCGAGGGGAGTATGGCGTTACAAAATTTCTGCATAAATGGTAGATGTAAAACAGATAGCGATCAACACATTCCGCACCGAGGCCGAAGCCATAAGCGGACTTTCGGGGCAATTGACCGACGATTTCGCACATGCGGTAGAGGCGGTATTCACATGCACGGGAAGACTTATCGTCACCGGAATGGGTAAATCGGGGCTGATAGGCACCAAGATAGCCGCCACGCTTGCCAGCACGGGAACCCCGTCGTTTTTCCTGCATCCCGGCGAGGCGTATCACGGAGACCTGGGAATGATAGCCCGCGAGGATATGGTTCTGGCGATATCCAATTCGGGACAGACAGACGAGATACTCAAACTGATTCCGTTTCTCGAAGATAACGGCAACCGTGTTATAGCTATGACGGGTCGTCCGGACTCCACGCTGGCCAAACATTCCGAGTTCCATCTCAATGTGGCCGTCGACCATGAAGCGTGCCCGTTGAGCCTCGCCCCGACTTCGTCGACGACCGCAGCATTGGTCATGGGCGATGCCCTGGCCGTAGCGCTGATGGAGCGCCGAGGCTTCCGGGAGGAGGATTTTGCCCGTTTCCATCCGGGCGGATCACTGGGCCGGAGGCTACTGACACGCGTGGGCGACGTTATGCGGCGCGACAACCTGCCACGGGTTTCGCCGGCGACAAAATTGGGCGATGTGATATTCACGATAAGCAACGCACGGCTCGGCATCGCGGCAATAGTCGACGCAGACCAACATATTTGCGGCGTCGTCACCGACGGTGACGTACGAAGGGCCATGCTCAAATACCGCGAAGCATTCTTCGGGCTCGACGTTAGCGAGGTGATGACCCGCACACCGAAGATCGCTACCGAGGATATGCGCATAACCGAAGCCGAAGAACTCATGCACCGTCATAAGATACACTCGCTGCTGGTGGCCGGCGACAGCGGAAAACTCGTGGGAGTGGTGGAACTTTACGACCTTATTCCACCGCCGGTAGAGGCAGAGGAGTGCCGCTAACCGGGTACAATCTCGACATTACGGAATACATCGGGATGAGTGCGGCAAAATGGAATGGGCTTCAATGGGAGTAAGAGTCTGTCTAAATTTCCTATTGAAAACATTTGTCGTTTCTTTTTGGCCTCTTTTCCCTGAAAATCCCGTTACATAGCCCCGCTATGCTCCTCTATTTTAGCGTAAAATAGCCCTGAAAATAATTCGCGACTATTTTACATAATACAGGATGCGCCTTGGCAATCTTTTGAAAGCAAGCTTTCACGGTTGCCCTCGGCTTTCACTATATTTGAAGAATATGGGATGCGGCTCGGCATAGCTTTCGAACAAGTTCGACGCTCTGCCCTCACCTTTCACCATATTTCCATCGGGAAATCAGGCCGACTCTTATTTCGTTTTGAGACATTTTCGACTTTATATAAAACCTGTCGACTCGTCCCGGACAGACTTTACAGAAAGCACGATTCATCGGGCAGGCCCAGTAGTTGCATTATGGCCCGTTTGCCTTGTTCCCCGAGGTCTATCGAGAACCGGTTTACATATAGCGAGATGTGTTTCGAGATAACTATCTGTGAAAGTTCCTGTGCGTGTGAACGGACAAACTCCTGCGATGCGTCGGGCGACACCATGGCGAAGCGTATGCTTTCGCCAAGCAGGCGTTCTATCTTTTTCTGGGTTCGTGTAGATAGTTTACGTGAGACCACTATCGCCCCGAGTGGCAGCGGCAACCCTGTGTATTTTTCCCATTCCACCCCCAGGTCGACCAGCATCTTGAGCCCCAGTTCGTGGTATGTGAACCTACCCTCGTGGATGATCACCCCGGCGTCGAACTCCCCTGAGGCCACTCGCTTCATGATCGATGCAAAGTGGCAATAATGCCTGTTTTTCAGGTGTGAATACAGTTTGTCCACCAGCATATTTGCCGTTGTATCCTCGCCCGGCAGAAGGATCCGCAGGCCTGGATCCGACAGGTCGACATCTTCGCGTGCCGCCACTATCAGCGGGCCGTTGCCGAACCCCATAGCGCTTCCCGTATTTAGCACCTTGTAGTGCTGCATAAGATCGGGAACCGCGGCATAGCTGACTTTGCACACATCGAAAAGGTGGTCACGGGCACTACGGTTCAATTCGGCAATGTCGGCGAATGTGGATTCAAAATCGAGACCTTTGTATTCTATACGCCGGTTGAGCAGGGCATCGAACATAAAAGTATCGTTGGGACAGGGCGAAAGCCCGAGTTTGAGTTTCATATGTCGGATTGGTTATTATTGGCCGTAGAATCAGTGTAAAGTGATGTCAAAAGCGGCCGTTCCTCATTAAAGATCGATCAATAATTTATGTAACGCGCTGCCGAGCTCTTCCGCCGCTTCGTCGATGCGCCATTCGTTTTTCGGGGCTCCGACGATGTTGGATATTGTGCGTAACTCCAGAAAATCGACGCCGAGGCTTTCGCATACTGCAAAAAACGCCGCTCCTTCCATATTTTCTATTTCACCGCCCCGGGCCCATCGTGAGGGGCATGTGTTTACAGTACGGGATGTCACACGGAGCCATCCCTCAGGCATTATCTCTTCGCGGCAACGGTAGTGTTTTTCATACAATCCTACGAATTCGCCGTCACGCACGGATCCCAGGTCGGCTATACTTTCCTCCGCCACCAGTACGCTGTCCCCGGTATGGAGTCCGCTTCCACTGCAGGCTCCGGCTATTCCGGCCAGGATTACCAATTCGGGCTTCATCCAGGTCACCATCCGTACCGTGGCGGCAGCCGTTTCGGCCATCCCCACGCCACAGACCTCGATGGTACACCCCTCCGGCAACAGCCCAAGGTGTGATGCCTCGATCTCAGTAGGGGTCAATACAAGTATCCTACACCTCTTCATCATCCTTCCTGTGCTTGCTTTTTATCAAAAGGATATGCACCGTGACGCACAAAGCTACTAAAAAAAGCGTGATTTTCAACCACACCGGCCTCACCACACACAATGCCGTATATGACATGGTGCCCCATAACAATGTGATAATATAAAATTTCACCCTGCGCGGGACTCCCCGGCCGTTACGGTAGTCGTCGAGATATTTGCCGAACAACGGGTTGGTCAACAACCACCGCTGCAATCGCGGCGAACTGCGGCTGAAAAGCCACAGTGCCAGCAGTAGAAAAGGGGTGGTAGGCAGCACCGGCAGGGCCATGCCTAATATACCCAGCCCCACACACAGAAGCCCGCAGACCATATACACCCGCCTCAACGCTCCCATTACAAGTTGTTTACCCGGAAAACACGTTGAATACCTTTAACTCTTAGCAGGGAGTGTATCAACGTCTCGACCACGTTGCTGCTACCCACCTCCACATTTATAACTCCGGCCAATTGGCCCCCGGCCTGTGAAAGGTTCATCGAACGTATGTTGAGTTTCATATCGCGGGTTATAACCTCGTTGATGCCTCCCACCATACCCGGTATGTTGTCGGCCACAACCTTCAGCGAGGCCAGGAACATTCCGGACGAGGATCCTGTACCACGCCAGCGGGCCGGCAACACCCTGTATGGGTATTGTTCGGTCAGTCTCGCGGCATTGGGGCACGTGCGGCGGTGGATCGTGATGCCCGACCCGACGGTGACGAACCCGAACACCTCGTCGCCGAAGATCGGATTGCAGCAGCGGGCGAATTTATACTCCATGCCCCGTATCGACTCGTCGATAACCAGCTCCTCGCCGTGTTCATCATCCTTCGCCGTCCGGCTCTGCACAACCCGTGGTTTAGCGGCGGTCTGCCCGGTCTCCCTTGCGCCGGTGAGCACCTCTTTCACTTCGGCCATGTCGACCTTCTCCTGCGCCACAAGAGCGTAGAATTCGGTGCCGGTTTTACATTTATAATATTTACACAACTGCGTGACGGCATCGTCTATCGTCATGCCGAGTTTCCAGTTGCGTATCTTGCGCTCCAACTCTTCGCGGCCCAGCAACGACTCCCGGGCCTGCTCCTCGCGCAGGTAGGCCCGTATTTTGTTGCGTGCCTTGCCCGTGACCACCGCATTGAGCCAGTCGGCCTTGGGGTGTTGGTTCTTGGAGGTGAATATCTCAACGATGTCGCCGTTCTTCAACTGCTCCTTGATCGGGACGTTGCGGTTGTTGACCTTGCCGCCGGTGCACGTCGACCCCAATCCGGAGTGTATCGCAAAGGCGAAGTCGAGAACGGTGGCCCCTTCCGGCAACTTGTGCAGGTCGCCTTTCGGGGTGAATACGAATATCTCCTCGAACGACAGTTTGGCGTCGAATTTTTCGGCAATGTTGGCCCCTTGAGTCTCCTCCATCAACTCGCGCAACTTAGACAGCCACTCCTCGCTGCCAATGCCACTACTGTTGACCCCCTTGTAGCGCCAGTGCGCCGCTATACCGCGCTCCGCCACAAGGTCCATCCGCTCGGAACGTATCTGGACCTCGATCCAATGCCTGTCGGGAGTCAATACCGTCGTATGGAGCGACTCGTAGCCGTTGGACTTGGGGATCGATATCCAGTCCCTCAGGCGGTCGGGGTTGGGCTGGTAAAAATCGGTGACTATCGAATAGACCCCCCAGCACAACATCTTCTCCTGTTCGCGCTGGCAGTCGACGATGATCCTCAGCGCGAATATGTCGTAGACCTCATCGTACGACACCTTCATCTTGCGCATCTTGCTCCATATCGAGTAGATGCTCTTCGTGCGGCTTTTGATCGCGTATTTGTATCCTTCGGCCTTCAATCTCTTTTCGACCGGTTCCAGGAACTCCGACACTATGCGTTGCCTTTCGGGCGCGCTCTCCTCCAGGCGACGGCGGATATAATTATACGATTCTGGGTCGAGATAACTGAGCGAAATATCCTCCAGTTCGCTCTTTATCCCGTAAAGACCCAGTTTATGCGCTATCTGGGCGTAAAGGTTGAGGCTTTCCCACGATTTTTTCTGTTGCTTCTCCCGCGGGAATATCTGCAACGAACGCATCACTTCCAGCCTGTCGGCGAGCTTTATAAGGATCACCCGCGGGTCGGTGGAATAGGAAACTATAAGGTCGCGGAAATTGCCCGCCTGTTCGTTGGAAACCTTGGCGTCGACTTCCGATATATTGCACAACCCTTTCAGTATCGACCGGCATTGCTCGCCATACATCTCCCCCGCCTCGTCGAGCGACATCAAATCTTTCTGCACTACGTCGTGCAGCAATGTCGCCACTGTCGAATTGCGCCCCAGGCCTATTTCGCGGATCACTATTTCGGCCGCTCCGACGCTGTGCATCACCATGTCGGTGCCGTCGTAACGTTTTATGCCGGCCAGTTTTTCGTCGGCCAGCGCCAGTACTCCACGTATGGTTTCGACGCTCGGGGCACTGAAATACGTACCGCACAACGCCAGAAAATCTTCAAAGTGCTTCTTCTTTTCCATAGGAAATTTAGACAAACTCTTTCTCTCGCCACACTCTCCGGCAGCTATTCCCGCTAAATCCATTTCTTTATCTTGAAATACCAGTATGTCCCCGCCGACACCACTACCATCAATACCAGTGCCATAGGATAACCGTACCTGAAATGAGTCTCCGGCATATGCAAAAAATTCATCCCGTAGATGCTGGCTATCATTGTCGGAGGCATGAAAAACAGCGATGCCACGGTGAATATTTTAGTGGCCTTGCTCTGTTCGAGGTTGATAAGGCCCAACGCCGTATCCTGCAGGAAGTCGAGGCGCTCAGAGGCGAAATCGGCGTGGTTGATCAGCGAGTTGACGTCCTTGATCATCAGCGTCAACTTCGGGTATATATCGTTCGGAAAGCGCTCGCTGCGCAGGATGCCCGAAAGCACCCTCTGGCGGTCGAAAATATTCTCACGGATAAGCATTGTGTTCTCCTGAAGGTGGTTGATGCGGCGGATGATGTTCTTTTCCACCGACTCGTTGAGGCTTATGTCCTTGCTCAGCGCCGCGATTTGCCGAGAAAGCGCCTCCACCAGGTCGGCGTCGAAATCGATGCGTACCTCCATGATCGATATCAACAGGTGGTAGCCGGTGGGATAAGCCCGGTAGTTCATCTGTAATTTTTTCGCCGCTTCGTTGAATGTTCGGAACTCCGAGTTGCGCACCGACACCAGGACTCCCTCGCAGATGATGAACGAAACCGGCTCCACAACGAAACTGTCGTCGTTGGGAACGAAAAAGTTGGAGTTCGAGAATATGGCGTTTTCCGTCTCGGAATATTTCGATGAGGTTTCGATTTCCTCCAACTGCTGGCGCGTCTGGAGGTTGATCTCAAGGAATGCCTCCACCGCCTTCTGCTCCTTGAGCGTGGGATTCAGCAGGTCGATCCAAAGTATGTCGTCGTAACCCAGGTCGTCGAAAAGCTTGACGTCGGCATTGCGGACGATTTTGTTGTATTGCTTCTGGTATATCGTAATCATCTCTCTTCCCTGTTTATACGGTTAATTATTAGGGAGCGCCGGTAGCAAACGGCCTGTGGCGCGAAAAACGGGACAATGGACCACACGGGCCCCACCTTCCCCGATCAGAGAGTTCAGCCGGGATTGGCGCGGGGATCGAATTTCATCCCTTCCTCCCGGAACAGGGAGAGCGCCCGGCGTTTTTGTTCGTCGAACAGGTAGTCTATATTTCGTGTAAGGTAATCCAGCGCGTAAGGTTTGCCGCCGTGGCCGTAATGTTCTATAGCTTCGGGGATATGTCTCAGCCCGTAAGACAGGGCCTCCTCCAACTTCGCAACCAACTGCGGATCAATCCCTTTGTGTGCGACCCACACGGCGAATACGAAAGGCAGCGACGTTAGCCGGCGCCATTCGTCGGCAAGATCGGCGGAGTATGCGAAACGCCCCTCGTAACCGAACACCTTGTCGCCTATCAGCAGGAATGCGTCGCCCGGCGCGGGGTTGTCCACTACCGAATAATCGTCGAGTTCCTCCCACCGTGGCGCGATATTCCACAACCGTCCGGCAAGTATCCTCACCAGGCGTACCGAAGTCAACGAATGTGAGTCGAGGTATATGCGGCGGATCTCCTCCAACGGAGAGTTGCTCACCAGCACCACCGTGCGCACGCTACCGCTCGCCCCGAGGCAATACGGAGTGATTATTTGTATTTGTGAGGGATCCAGTCCCGCCGCAGCCTGGACGGGGATAAGGGCTATGTCGGCTTTACCCGAGAAGAACCGCTCGGCACATTGCCGCGGAGGAGACAGCACGAGGTCGCCACGCAGCCCCGCCGCGTGCTCGATCCCGTAAATAAAGGGAACCGTATTGAGGTAAGATACCGCTACAATGGTGCCCCTGTCCATCATCCATAGATGTGTGCGATTGGTTAAACATTGCCCTCGACAAAGTGGAAGAAAATCTCCACCTGGGTGGTGGGGACGCCGCGAAGGTAATAATTTTTATCCGGAAAACCAATTATCACGCAATGTGATCATGTTTCCACCTCTTCAGGTCCGCAGGCCGGGAGTTTTTGAAAGTTTGCTTTGTTTGTGTGTTATGGAAACCGCAAAATACTGTACCTTTGTAGCCCGTAATTAAAAACGAAGCCCGATGGAATACAATTTCAATGAGATCGAACGCAAATGGCAGGCGTTGTGGAGAGAACGCGGCACCTATAGGGTGGATGTGGACCATTCGCGCGAAAAATTATATGTTCTCGACATGTTCCCTTATCCGTCGGGCGCCGGGCTTCATGTGGGGCATCCGTTGGGATATATAGCGTCGGATATCTTTTCACGTTACAAACGCCTTTGCGGGTTCAATGTGCTGCACCCGATGGGCTACGATGCTTTCGGTCTTCCGGCCGAACAATATGCGATACAGACGGGGCAGCACCCGGCGGTTACGACCGAAAACAATATCAACCGCTATCGTGAGCAGCTGGATAAGATAGGTTTCTCGTTCGACTGGGACCGCGAGGTACAAACGTGCGACCCGAAGTATTACCATTGGACACAATGGGCCTTCGTGCGCATGTTCCGGTCGTATTATTGCTTCGATACCCAGAAGGCCCGCCCGATAGAGGAGCTGGCGGAGGCTTTCGGGCAGTATGGCAGCGAGGGGCTCAACGCGGCGTGCACACAACCCCTGTCGTTCACGGCCTCCGAATGGAACTCGTACGACGAGGCCAGGCGCGAAGAGGTGTTGCAGAACTACCGCCTGGCTTACCGCGCCGACACGATGGTCAACTGGTGCCCGGGCCTGGGTACGGTGCTGGCCAATGACGAGGTGAAGGATGGGCTTTCGGTACGCGGCGGTTTTCCGGTGGAACAAAAGCGGATGAAGCAGTGGTTGCTCAGGGTAACGGCCTATGCCGAAAGGCTTGTCGGAGGACTCGACAATCTGGAGTGGAGCGAGTCGCTGAAGGAGATCCAGCGCAACTGGATCGGGCGTAGCAAGGGGGCACAGATGTTCTTCCAGGTGGCCGGCAGCGACCTGCAACTGGAGATATTCACGACCCGTCCCGACACAATATTCGGCGCCACGTTCATGGTTGTCGCCCCCGAGCACGAATATGTGCCGGTGTTGACCACGGCGGAACATGCCGCAGAGGTGGAAAATTATATTGATGAAACCAGGAAACGTTCGGAACGCGAACGCATTACGGAGACTAAGCGCGTGAGCGGGGTGTTTACCGGCAGCTATGCCGTCAATCCGTTCACGGGGAAAAATATTCCTGTGTACATAAGCGACTATGTTTTGGCCGGCTACGGCACGGGAGCTATCATGGCTGTCCCGGCGCACGACAGCCGTGACTGGGCCTTTGCGCGCCATTTCGGGCTCGACATCGTACCGGTGGTGGAGTGCGGCGACCTTTCGGTGAGTTCGTATGATGCAAAATCTGGCAAAGTGATCAACTCGGATTTCCTCAATGGAATGGATGTAACCGAGGCGATAGAGGTGATGTTTGCTGAGATCGGTAAGCGCGGAATAGGTAAAATGAGGGTCAACTACCGCTTGCGTGACGCCATATTCAGCCGCCAGAGATATTGGGGCGAACCGTTCCCTGTGTATTATAAAGGCGATACGGCTTACGTTCTCGACGACGATAAGTTGCCGCTGGAGTTGCCTCCGGTAAAGGATTTCGGTCCTACGGCCGAAGGCGAACCGCCATTGGCGCGTGTCGCGGGCTGGCATACTCCGGAGGGTTACCCCTATGAGTTGAGTACGATGCCCGGATTTGCCGGATCGTCGGCATATTACCTGCGCTACATGGACCCGCACAACGGCACGGCGCTCGTGTCGCCCGAAGCGAACGGATACTGGCGCAGCGTCGACCTCTATGTGGGGGGCATAGAACACGCCACGGGGCATCTTATGTATTCCCGTTTCTGGAACAAGTTCCTTTACGACCTGGGGGTTGTGTGCGAGGACGAACCGTTCAAAAAACTCGTCAACCAAGGCATGATCCAGGGACGGTCGAATTTCGTCTACCGCATAAAGGGGACCAATAAATTCGTATCGCTCGGATTGAAAGATGGTTACGACACACAGGAGATACATGTCGATGTGAACATAGTTCGTAACGACGTGCTCGATCTCGACGCTTTCCGCCGCTGGCAGCCCGAGTTCGCCGAAGCGGAATTCGTGCTCGAGGATGGTAAATATATTTGCGGCTGGGCGGTGGAAAAGATGTCGAAGAGTATGTTCAACGTCGTCAATCCCGACCGCATAGTAGAAGAGTACGGAGCCGACACGCTGAGGATGTATGAGATGTTCCTCGGGCCGTTGGAACAGGCCAAGCCGTGGGACACGAACGGCATCGACGGCGTGCACAAGTTCCTGCGCCGGTTCTGGAGGCTTGCCGTGAACCGCGACGGGGAGTTTACGGTTTCGGACGAAAAGCCGTCGGCGGCGGAGTTGAAAACGTTGCACAAAACCATAAAGAAAATACGCGAGGATATTGAAAATTTCTCGTTCAATACATCTGTCAGCGCTTTCATGATATGTCTCAACGAATTGGGACAGTGCGGCAAGCACGGGATCATAGAGCCGCTTACGATACTGCTGGCCCCCTTCGCCCCGCACCTTTGTGAGGAGATGTGGCAGATGCTGGGACACGAGGCTTCGGTATTCGATGCACGCTATCCGGAGCACGATGAAGCGTATCTGGTGGAGAGCAGTTTCGAGTACCCCGTGTCGTTCAACGGGAAACTGCGTTTCAAAAAGGAGCTCCCGCTGGACCTGACCGTGGCCCAGATCGAAACGGCGGTGCTCGAAGACCCGCAAAGCACACGCCACCTCGACGGCAAAAGCCCCAAAAAGGTGGTCGTCGTCCCCGGCAAGATCATTAACGTGGTGGTGTAGGTTCCGGCTCTGATTCAACTGCTTTGCTTCGCTTAGAAAGGTAAAGTCTATTGTGTATCCGTCCGGCGTCCTGGTACGGGAGGTCGGACGCGTCGCATTTTCTGATGTCGATCCCCTGGAAAAATCGGACAGTTTTTAATAATATGGCTGCGGGGTACGTGATTTCGGCTGCTTATTCGTACCTTTGTGCCCTATTTTAAAAGATCACGATGCCAAAATTACGCAACATTGCAATCATTGCCCACGTAGACCACGGCAAAACCACTCTCGTAGACAAAATGATAGTGCAGGGAAACCTGCTCCGCGACGGGAACAACACCGGAGCGCTGATCCTCGATAATAACGACCTGGAGCGGGAACGGGGAATCACGATCCTGTCCAAAAACGTCTCGGTGACATATAACGGTTATAAGATCAACATTATCGACACCCCGGGCCACGCCGACTTCGGAGGCGAGGTGGAACGCGTGCTCAACATGGCCGACGGCGTACTTCTGCTGGTCGATGCCTTCGAAGGCACGATGCCCCAGACGCGCTTCGTATTGCAAAAGGCCCTTTCGTTGGGCAAACTACCGATAGTGGTCATCAACAAGGTCGATAAGCCGAACTGCCGCCCCGACGAGGTTCACGAAGAGGTGTTCGACCTGATGTTCTCGCTCGACGCCACCGAGGAGCAGCTCGATTTCAAAACCATCTACGGAAGTGCCAAGCAGGGTTGGATGTCGCACCTGTGGAAAGAGCCCACCGACAGCCTCGTACCCCTGCTGGATGCCATAATAGACTCCATCCCCGAGCCGCAGACGGTGGAGGGAACACCTCAGATGCTTATCTCGTCGCTCGAATATTCACCCTATGTGGGCCGTATCGCGGTGGGGAAACTCACCCGCGGCACATTGCGTTCGGGAATGAACATCACCCTCGCAAAACGCGACGGGGTGACGATGGTCAAGACACGCATCAAAGAACTGATGGTATTCGAAGGGTTGGGAAAGACGAAGGTGGATCAGGTGGAGTGCGGGGAAATATGCGCGCTGGTGGGTATCGACGGATTCGAGATCGGCGACACGATTTGCGATTACGACAATCCGGAAGCCCTGCCGCCCATAGCCATCGACGAACCGACGATGAGCATGCTGTTCACTATCAACGACTCACCGTTCTTCGGCAAGGACGGGAAATACGTCACCTCTCGCCACATAAAGGAGCGCCTTGACCGCGAACTGGAGAAAAATCTCGCGCTCAGGGTCGAACCGGGCGTCTCGGCTGATAGCTTCGTGGTTTATGGCCGCGGTGTGCTGCACCTGTCGGTGTTGATCGAAACGATGCGCCGCGAGGGTTACGAATTGCAGGTGGGGCAACCCAAGGTGATAATCAAAGAGATCGATGGCAAAAAATGCGAGCCGGTAGAGGATCTGATCATCGACCTCCCGGACGAATATTCAGGCCGCGCCATAGAAATGTCGACCAAACGCAAAGGAGTTCTTTTGAATATGTCGTCGAATGGCGAACGCACCAAGCTCGAATTCGAAATACCGTCGAGGGGCATCATCGGCCTACGCAGCAACCTTTTGACCGCAACCGCGGGAGAAGCTGTGGTTACACACCGCCTGCGAGGCTTCGAACCCTGGAAAGGCGATATAGAGATGCGCGTCAACGGATCGTTGATAGCTATGGAAACAGGCCAGGCATATGCCTATGCTATAAATAAATTGCAGGACCGCGGAATTTTCTTCGTCTCACCGGGCGACGAAATCTATTGCGGGCAGGTCGTCGGCGAAAGTACACGCAGCGACGACATGACCCTTAACCTCACCAAAAGCAAAAAACTCACAAACATGCGAGCAAGCGGCTCCGACGAGAAAACAAGCATCGCCCCCGCAAAAATATTCTCGCTCGAAGAAGCACTCGAATACATAAAAGAGGACGAATACGTCGAAATAACCCCGCACAGCATGCGCCTGAGGAAAATACTACTCGACGAAAACGACCGCAAACGCCAAAACAAAAACTAACTCCACCATAAACCCCGTGCAGCCTCGAACTGCCGCTTTTTCCAAAAAGCGGCACCAAAAACTTTTAATCCCTACTTTGCTCTAACCCGCAGTAGTTAATTACAGGGGGAGGGAATAGCCAAATGGCTTTATTCCCTCCCCCTGTAATTAACTACTATAAGTCAGTAGTGTTGCGTTAAATATTTTTCATGTTCTTTGACATTTTGTAAATCAGTTAGTTGCGAGTATTTTTCGAGGGGGACGATTTGAAATGATAATTTTGCGGGATTAATCTTATCTCGCTATGAATCAAGGCAAATACGTTTTCGCTCAGTTGGTCGAGTTTTTGGATCACCATAAATTCGAGGACATCGTCCGCAAGTATGGCGGCAACAAGGGTTTGCGGGGGTTTAGCTGCTGGAATCAAATGCTTTGCATGATCTTCGGGCAGCTTTCGGCTCGCGAGAGCCTGCGCGATTTGATGATCGTAGTCCACGCCCACAAGGGCAAAGCCTACCACCTGGGATTCGGTAAAGCGCCGGCGTTGAGCACCTTGTCGCGGGCCAACATCAAACGCGATTGCAGGATCTACGAGGATTTCGCTACGCACATGATCGGATATGCCCGCAGCGTGTGTCGCAATGATTGCTTCGAAGTGCGCGTCAAGGGTAACGTCTATGCCTTCGATTCATCGACCATCGACCTGTGCCTGAGCGTGTTTTGGTGGGCGACATTCCGCAAACGCAAGGGAGCGGTCAGACTCCACACGCTCTACGACGTCAAGACCCATATCCCCTGTTTTGTGCATATAACGCCCGCCTCGGTCAACGATATGCTGGCAATGGACCACATCCCCTACGAAGAGAGCAGCTTTTACATCTTCGACCGGGGTTACAATGACTTCGAGAGGCTTTACACTATTCATACCCACAAGGCATTTTTCGTATTTCGGGTGCACGGCAACCTCAAATTCAGGCGGATATACTCCATCCCCGGCAAAGGCGACGGAGTGCGTTCCGACCAGATCGGGGTCTTCACCACAGGCAAATCTCCGCAGCGTTATTCCGAAAAGATCCGTCGCATACGATACCACGACGCCGAAAACGACATTGCCTTTACATTTTTGACCAACAACATGGAATTGACCTCCATAGAGATCGCCATGCTGTACAAAAACCGTTGGCAGATCGAGCTGTTTTTCAAGTGGATAAAACAGCATCTCCGCGTAAAATCCTTCTGGGGCCACACTGAAAATGCCGTCAAAACACAGGTCTATTGCGCCATCATCGCCTACTGCCTGGTATCGATAGTCGCAAAGGCCCTCGAAATCGACCGCCCGATCTACGAAATATTACAGATCGTCGGCATCTCGCTTACAGACAAAACGCCTGTAAAACAACTACTTGGAAATAACAATTTACAAAATATCAAAGAACCGGATTGTAACTTGTTGCTATTCTGAAAAATTAAACGAAACAATAGTGACTATAAGTTCGGAATAAAGTAAGGACTAAAGTTCTTTGGGCGACTTTCTCCGAAAGAAAGTCGCAGTTGAAGACTGTGCGGGGTTTATGGTGGAGTTAGTATGAAGTCGGGGGGATTTTGTCGGTTATTCTCAGGGCGAGGAGGGATGTGATGTTGTCGGTGTCGCGTGAGGGGTTTAGTTCGGATATGTCCATGGATCGCACGAGTTCTGTGGCGAATGCTGCTGTGATGATGTCTGAGGCTTCGGTTTCTGTGAGTCCGCCGGGTTCCCTGATGCCTGTTCCGGGGGCTATCGAGGGATCGAGGCTGTCGATGTCGAAGCTCAGGTGCAGGGCTGTCGCGCCATTTTCTTTCAGTCGTAGGGCGATATCTTTGAATATCGATCCGACTCCCCGCCGGCGTACGTCTCCGACCGTGTAACGGTTTACGCCGAGACGCTCCATTGTTTCGGATTCGGCCGATTCGTAGCTTCGTAATCCGATGATAAATATGTTTTCGGGCCGGATCAGTTCGTTGCCGAAAATGTCGCCCAGGACTCCGCAGTCGAGTCCTATGGCGGCACCGAGTGGCACCCCGTGGACGTTTCCGCTGGGTGAAGTGTCGAAGCCGTGAATGTCGGAGTGGGAATCTATCCACAACACCGCTGTTCCGGGGCCATACATACGCCTTACCCCTGCCAGTGTGCCTATGCCTGCGCTGTGGTCGCCTCCTATAATAAGGGGAAATCCGCCTGAGCCCAATACCGACGATACCTTGCCGGCCAGGTCTTTGCACATGTTGCAGATCGGGCCCACGTATTTCATTTTGGGATGGTCCGAGTATTTCGCACCGTTTTCCTGAAAGGGTACAGTTATGTCGCCCGCGTCGACGGCTTCATGTCCTGCCGCCGCCATGCGCTGTGTGAGCCCCATGCCGCGCAACTTTGCCGGAGCCATTTCGACTCCGGGAATATCACACCCGTAAAAAACGGGAATTCCTGTTATAACCAAACGCCGCGGCATGACTTAAGGCGGTTTGCATACTTATGACAGGCTGTCCGGGTAGGATCTCACGGCCGGTATAGTGAATTGGAACAGCGAGCCTTTGCCGGGTTCAGACGACACGCTGAAGGCACCTCCCATAAGCTTCACAAGGTTGATCGATATCGCCAGGCCGATCCCCGTGCCACCATATTTCGAGGCTACCGAAACGTCGTGTAGCTGTTGGAAGGGTTTGCCCAGGTCGGCGAGTTTCTCCTTCGATATGCCTATTCCGGTATCTTCCACGAAAAAATGTAATATTTCACCCTCCATCCTGTAGCCGAACCTGACATGTCCGCGGTCGGTGAATTTGATGGCATTGCCCACGAGGTTGTTCAAAATCTGCCTCAGACGGGCGCTGTCTAAAATAAACAGGCCCGTTTTATCCTGGCCGCTTTCATCGACGATGAGTTCCGTTTGTTTGTCGGTGCTCATGGCTCCCGATGCCATGAATGAAGAGCGTATGTCCCTGAGCATTACATTCACATCGGTTTGTTCGGGACGTATCTGCATCTGCCCCGCGTCGATCTTCGAAATGTCGAGAATGTCGCCTATCAACTTAAGCAACTGGTTGGCATTCGACGACACGATACGCATATATTCCTTTTGCTCCCCGGCCGGCATGTCGTCTTCGTTGATCATAAATTCGAGAAATCCGATAATCGCGTTCATCGGGGTGCGTATCTCATGGCTCATGTTAGCCATGAACGTCGACTTCAATCTGTCCGATTCTTCGGCCTTGTTGCGGGCGTTTATAAGTTGCTGTTCGAGTTGCTTCTGTTCCGTTATGTCTATCAGCAACCCGTCGCGATATATATGCCCCTCATGCTCATAGCCCGACGACTGTATCCTGTACCAATAGGTCTTCCCGTCGCGGATATAACGGAACTCGACCGATTCGGCATCAGGAGTAAGTGCGGCAGCTTTCACTCTCGTTCTCAATTCCACAATATCGTCAGAATGAACATTTTCCGAAAAATAATTAAGGCTCTCCTTGAGTTTGTCTATCGGAGCACCGGCGATCTTCTCCATCTGGCTGCTCGCATAGTCGAGCCGTATTTTACCATCGCGACCCAAATGAGTCCGGTAAACAGCACTGTCGGCCATGTTGTCGCTGATCTCTTTCATAAACGCCGCATTTTTCAACAATTCCTGTTGTGACCGTTGCAATTCGGCTTCCATGCGTTTGCGTGTAGAAATATCTATCGCGATACCGTCCCATACGGTCTCTCCGAGGTGATTCTCCCGGGGGATCTCCGAAAACGAAAGCCATACCGTGTCCTCTTTACCGGGGACGTTAAGACGCGCTTCGATCGTGAAAGTTTCGCGTTTTACGGCCGATCGCTGCAAGAGCGCCAGATCGTCGGGATGGAACAGACTCAACAACGGCATTATATCGCTTCCGAGCCGCTCGGGTGTGATGTTGCAGATAGTGCCTACCCCCTTGCTTATATATACAATCGAAGGAATTTCCCTCCCGGGTTCCTCCCTGAGCTGGAATACAAAGCTTCCCGGGAGGTTGTCGCTCATGGCTTTGAGAGTTTGTTCGCTTTCGGTTTTTTCGACAAGCAATGTTTCGAGTTTGTCCTTATACTGGCGCAGTGCCTGTTCGCTTTCGGTCTTCTCGGCAAGCATCACTTCAAGTTTGTCTTTATATTCCTTGAGCGAAGTTTCGTTACGTTTGATCTCGGTTATGTCGCTCAGGACGGCTATATGCGCTTTGCGTCCATCAGGCCAGCGTGTAATGGTCTGCGTGACGTTGAGAACGGCATTCATCCCCTCGTTTCGGTCTTCCCAGATCAGGGGTTCGCCGAGCGGTTTAGCCAAAGCGTCATTCAACCTGCACCACGGGCACGGTCCGGAGAACGGAGAAAAAGCATTCCAGCACTTTTTACCTTCAACATCGTCGCCGAACATCGACTTGGCGAATTTATTGGCAAAAATAATCTCATACGTGTCCGCCTCCGTGACGTAAACTATAGATTTCATGCTGTCGAGCACCATTTGCAGCGCCTCGACTCCTACCTCAGGTTTGTTTATCATACGATGCGATTCGTTTGGGCAATTCTATACCATGAATTTTATATCTGTGATTATCATGTAGTTGACGCTCGCAATGCGGGCTATTCTGCTTGTAAACAGTGTGTTATAGCAAATTAAGGCGCCGCAAGTTAAGTAAAAATCAGTAACATTATTCTCATATCAATTATTTTAGGCCGTATAAGCCTCAATTTTTTGAGAAAAATAAGAGTATGTCTAAATTTCTACTGATTTTTAAACGGTTTCCTTATCCGGAAATAGTGAGGTCTGTGGTTGATTGTGCATTGCCATGCAAACAAGAGAAAATCAACTACAGGTGGCATGGACATATGTTTTTTTAACAATTTCTGCATGTTTTTAAAAAAACTCAAAAATAATAGCGTATATTTGTAGGATTGAAAAACATCCATGCGTGCGAACGAACGCAACAGTCTGATCAAATAGCACATAATCAAAACAATACAATAAATTTTCAAGCTATGAAAGTATCACACATCGAGCACATCGGCGTAGCCGTTCAGAGTCTCGAAGAAGCCATTCCCATGTGGGAAAAATTGTTGGGGACGAAGTGTTACAACATCGAGGAAGTGGCCGACCAGAAAGTCAAGACTGCGTTTTTCAAAGTCGGTGAGGTTAAGATCGAGCTGCTGGAGTCAACTTCGCCTGACGGTACTGTGGCCAAGTTTATCGAAAACAAGGGTGCCGGAGTGCACCATATAGCTTTTGCGGTAGACGGCGGTGTGGAAAATGCGCTGGCAGAAGCGGAAGAAGGCGGTATAAGGCTTATCGATAAAGCTCCCCGCGCCGGAGCTGAGGGGCTGAGTATCGCATTTCTGCACCCGAAGTCGACTTTGGGTGTGATGGTCGAACTGTGTGAAGATAAAAAATAAGTAACTTTCAAGTTGCATTGTAGTGTTATGAGCAAGAACGAAGAAAAAATCAAACAACTGGTCAAACTTCGCGAGGAAGCCAAACTCGGAGGTGGCCAGAAACGTATGGATGCACAACACGAAAAGGGTAAATACACGGCCCGCGAGAGGATCGAGATGCTGCTCGACGAGGGTTCGTTCGAAGAGTTCGATATGTTCGTCACACACCGTTGCACGAACTTCGGGTTGGAGAAGGAGACGTATTTCGGCGATGGCGTGGTGACGGGCTACGGTACTGTCGACGGCCGTTTGGTATATGTATTTTCGCAGGACTTCACGGTATTCGGCGGTTCGCTGTCGGAGACTTTCGCGGCGAAAATATGCAAGGTGATGGATATGGCCATGAAGAACGGCGCCCCGCTGATCGGGATCAACGATTCGGGCGGAGCACGTATCCAGGA
Source organism: Rikenellaceae bacterium (assembly GCA_031552535.1). Taxonomy (GTDB): domain Bacteria; phylum Bacteroidota; class Bacteroidia; order Bacteroidales; family Rikenellaceae; genus JAVBMJ01. The sequence continues at coordinate 766 of JAVBMJ010000061.1, read as the reverse complement.
GGGGGTGAACAGCCTGAGCGGTTATGCAGAGATATTCGAGCGCAACATCCTGGCATCGGGAGTAATCCCGCAGATTTCGGCCATATTCGGCCCCTGCGCTGGCGGTGCGGTCTATTCGCCTGCGCTCACCGACTTCATCCTTATGAGCAAGGGGACGAGCTACATGTTTGTAACCGGACCCAAAGTGGTTAAAACCGTTACGGGCGAAGACGTCACCCAGGAGCAACTGGGCGGCGCATCGATCCACGCAGCGAAGAGCGGCGTAGCCCACTTTGTTGCCGACACCGAACAGGACGGCCTGGCAATGATACGCAAATTGCTGAGTTATTTGCCGCAAAACAACCTTGAAGACGCTCCGCTGGCGGTTTGCCGCGACGTGGTCGACCGTTTGGAGGATTCGCTCAATGAGATCATTCCCGATAATCCCAATAAGCCTTACGATGTGCTGGAGGTTATCCGGGCCATTGTCGATGAAGGCGAATTCCTGGAGAGCCAGGCTTTGTTCGCGCCCAATATCATCACCGGTTTCGCGCGTTTCAACGGCCAGAGCGTGGGTATAATAGCCAACCAGCCCAAATATATGGCCGGCGTTCTGGATATCAACGCCTCGCGCAAGGCCGCGCGCTTTGTGCGCTTCTGCGACGCGTTCAACATCCCGATCGTAACCTTCGTAGACGTTCCGGGCTTCCTTCCGGGCACTGCCCAGGAGTACGGCGGCATCATTATCCACGGTGCCAAGCTGCTCTTCGCCTACGGCGAGGCCACG
>JAVBMJ010000033.1:0-19746 GCA_031552535.1 Rikenellaceae bacterium | reverse complement strand
GTGGCGGAACAACAATTGTTGTTCCGCCACGGGTTGTTTGGATAGGGGGTATATTTATTCCGGGGCCGGGTGAAAAAGCCGGTTCCCCTAAAACCGACAGGGCTCTATTGTAATGCCGCTATACGTTCCTCGAGAGCCTTGATCTTCGCTTCGGCGTCGGCTTTCTTTGCATACTCATTCTGCACCACCTTCTCAGGCGCACTCGCAACGAAACGCTCGTTCGACAGCTTGCCCATCACCGAACACAGGAACCCGCGCAGGTAGTCGAGCTCTTCGGTAGCCTTGCGCAACTCCTCTGCCGGGTCGATGCGGTCGCCCAACGGAATGAAATACTGCGTTGTCTTGACAATGAATACCGCTGCCGAAGGATCTTTCTCCGTGACGGCCTCGATTGACGACACGCCCCCCATCTTCATAATGACCGGGTTGTACGACGGGAGGTAGTTCTCGTCAGCTATCACAAGCAACTTCACAGTGTCGCGCATCGGAATATTCCGCTCCCTGCGTACGGCGCGTATCCCGGAAACAGCCTCTCGCACCAGTTCGAATTCCGCCACGGTGCGCTCCCCGCCGCCCGCCGCAACCGGCATCGGGCTCATCATTATGCTCTCACCCGGCTTGCGCTCCGCCAGGTGCTGCCATATCTCCTCGGTGATAAACGGCATGAACGGATGTAGTATGCGTAACATTTTGTCGAAACACGCATGCGCCTCACCGAGAGTCCTGGCGTCTATTGGAGCTTGGTAAGCTGGCTTTATCATTTCGAGATACCATCCCGAGAAGTCGTCCCAGAATAGTTTATAAGCGGCCATAAGCGCCTCCGATATGCGGTATGATGCAAAGTCGTCCTCTATCTCTCCGACGACCTGATCCATCCGCGCCGTAAACCACTCGCAGGCTATGCGGCTGCTTTCAGGCTGCGGCAACGCGTCCCCGACCCAGCCCTCCACCAGGCGGAAAGCGTTCCATATCTTGTTGCAGAAATTGCGCCCCTGTTCGCACAACGAGTCGTCGTAAGGAAGATCGTTGCCCGCGGGCGACGAAAGCAACATCCCCAGACGCACGCTGTCGGCCCCGTAATGGGCTATCAGGTCTAAAGGATCGGGCGAGTTGCCCAGCGACTTGCTCATCTTGCGGCCCAGTTTGTCGCGCACTATACCCGTGAGATATACGTTGCGGAACGGCTCGCACCCGCGGTACTCATATCCGGCGATGATCATGCGCGCCACCCAGAAGAACAGTATCTCAGGTGCGGTGACAAGATCGTTGGTAGGATAATAATACTTTATCTGTTCGTTGCCGGGGTTGCGTATGCCGTCGAATACCGATATAGGCCACAGCCACGACGAGAACCATGTGTCGAGAACGTCGGGGTCCTGCCTCAGTTCCCCGGCCGTCAATGCGGCATTTCCTGTCTTCTCCCGGGCCAGTTCCAGCGCACCGGCCTCGGTTTCGGCCACCACGAAGCCACCGCCCGGCAGATACCACGCCGGGATTCGCTGGCCCCACCACAACTGGCGCGATATGCACCAGTCTTTTACGTTCTCCATCCAGTGACGATAGGTATTCTTGAATTTGGCAGGAACCAACCGTACCGTATCGTCCATAACGGCCTTAAGCGCCGGTTTGGAAAGCTCCTCCATGCTGAGGAACCACTGCATCGACAGCTTGGGCTCTATAGCCGCATGCGACCGTTCGGAATAGCCAACCTTGTTGGTATACTCCTCGACACGCTCCAACAAACCCGCTTCCATCAGGTCGCCCTCGATCACACGGCGCACTTCGAAACGGTCCATGCCATCGTAACGCCCTCCATGGGAGTTCAGCGTACCGTTGTCGTTGAATATGTCTATCGCTTCGAGTCCGTATTTCTCCCCGAGCATATAGTCGTTTACGTCGTGCGCCGGAGTAACCTTCAGCGCCCCTGTGCCGAACTCCATGTCGACATAGCCGTCCATGATTACCGGTATGGCGCGGCCGGCCAGCGGCACTACGACTTTACGGCCATTCAGTCCGGCATAGCGCCCGTCTTCGGGGTTGACGCACAGGCCCGTGTCGCCGAAGATGGTCTCGGGGCGCGTTGTGGCCACCACCACATAATCCTGCGATCCCTCGATCATGTACCGAAGGTAATATAGCTTACCCTGTGTCTCGCGGTAGATCACCTCTTCGTCGGAGAGCGCCGTCAGCGCCGCCGGGTCCCAGTTCACCATCCTCACGCCGCGGTATACCTTCCCTTTGTTATACAGGTCTACGAATACCTTGATCACGCTTTCGCTCAGCGCCGGGTCCATCGTGAAACACGTGCGGTCCCAGTCGCACGAAGCCCCCAGCTTCTTAAGCTGCTCCAAGATGATGCCGCCGTGCTTCTCCTTCCACTCCCAGGCGTGGCCGAGGAACTCCTCGCGCGTGAGCGACGACTTGTCGATCCCCTCCGATTTTAGTTTGGCCACGACTTTGGCCTCGGTGGCTATCGACGCATGGTCGGTCCCCGGCACCCAACAGGCGTTCTTACCCTGCATCCTGGCGCGGCGCACCAACACATCCTGTATCGTGTTGTTGAGCATATGGCCCATGTGCAGCACCCCTGTGACGTTGGGCGGCGGAATGACTATCGTGTAGGGTTCCCTGTGGTCGGGGACCGAACGGAAGAATCCGCGTTCCATCCAGAAGTCGTACCATTTCTGCTCTATCTCGGCAGGTGAATATTTCTCTGCGATTTTCATACTGCGTTCGTTGTGTCGTTTTAACCCGCAAATATAGTGTTTTCCATTCAATTTATTTAAAAGAGCCAGCTTGCTTTCCTGTCGAAAACAGTTGCGCATTATTTTCAGAGCTGCTTTTTGCGAAAACCGGGGAGCGAGGAGGGATTGTGTGATTAATTTTTTGCAGGAAAAGGGATTGAGAATAGTTTCCGGAGAAAATTTTAAGAAGCGCCTTATGTCCGTCCCAATTTATCAACAAACAGGAATCCCCGGGAGAATTGGCTCTTCCGGGGATTTCATCTATTGTGTGACGCGTTTTGACTACTTCAGCACATTGAACGTATGCACACTGGGCCCGATATTCAATTGCACGTTAAGCGTGCTGCCTGCTGGTACATCGGTCGAGCACTCGAAGTTGAAAGTAACGCTGCCTGACGAATACATTTTCATAATGGCCCCTACTACGAGCGAATTCAACGAAGCATCATTCGAGGGAGGAGTGTAGGTCTGCCCCAGAGAATAGCTCGGGATGGTAAATGCCGAAGAAATGCCGGTAGCCGAGAATTTGATCCCTGTAGCCGCATTGGTCAAACTTCCACAAGTAATCTTCACACTGCAATTAGAAACACCTACCTTGACGATATTACTGGCATATTCCGCAGCCTCGGCAAATCGGGGATCGGTCTTGTTCAGTGTATAGCTGGCCACATATGGCGAAGCGGCGCGTGTAGCCGGCCCCATTTTAGCCTCGGCAACCTGTGAGAGCTGGGTTGCGCTCATCGTAACGGTGAAAGGGTCGACATTGACTTTAACACTTGCAGCATCTTCGAGGGCATCACACGACGCAAAAAAACCAAGACACACACAAGTTAGAAATGTGGTAAAGAGAATTCTTTTCATAGTCTTATATGTTTATGAGGGTGGGCGTTCCAATACACTATACGCTACAAATATATTTATTATTGTTTAATTATCAATACACGGAGCCATATATATTTTAAGCGTTGCGGTATTTTCACAGCAGTCCGTCCGCATTAAGTAATAGAGGAAATTTATTTATCCGTATTTTGTTTTTTATCTCCGGTATATCTTTTTGCGTCGTTTCCGAAGATTTAGCGGGCTAAACCGAGGAAGAGATGTGAAAAAGATGCCGGTGGAGAAAAAATAAAATGGTTAAATAAATATTCGATATTACTTATCTCCCGCCAGGCATACGATCCGGTATCGTTCCGGATAATGCACTTTGCAGGAAGATGGCCCGGTAATATTTAGAGGAAAGCCATGCAACATTTGTCAATATCCGCACTATTCCAGCACATGTTTAATTTCCGAAATTTTTGTATCTTTGATGTATATTTAGATAAAAAATCCAATAACCTGTTTGTTGGCATATTTAATGTGTTGGTATTCGTATGTATTCCGGCGCATTTATGTTAAATTTTAAAAACAGGCAATGATTTGCCAAATATTTATAATGCCTGCGCTTTGGGTTGTCCTCACTGCGATGTCGTGGCGGCATAAAGGCAGGCCTCCCAGCAGATTGGTTTTGCTGCTTTACCCTCTATAAAAATCCGTATCGTCTGTTTTGAAGCCAACCATTCAAAGCCTGTCCGGTTCCCTGTAGAAATTTTAAAGAAATTCCGGAATTAAGTAATATCGAATATTTATTTAACCATTTTATTTTTTCTCCACCGGCATCTTTTTCACATCACTTTCCCGGTTTAACCCGCTAAGCCTTCGGAAGCGACGCAAAAAAATCTACCGGAGATAAAAAACAAAATACGGATAAATAAATTTCCTCTATTACTTATTTTATAGTTGTTTGCCTGGATTGTGGTGGATCAGGCGGATAACGGTTCCTGTTTAACGAATCCCACCGCGAAAAAGAGCGCAAACATAGAAAAGGACGAGAGTAATAACTTTAACCGGTTTCTTTAAGTTCGGGAGGAAGTGTTGTCTGCGTGTATGGAATGTTTGAGCTGTAATGGATGAATCAATATGGAAAAATTCGACATATTTTTAAAAAGGTCCGATATAAGCAGGAAGTTCCACAGGATATCTTCCATCGGTTGGATATTGGCCGACCTTACGGAGCGCTATTTTGTAAATGACGAATTTATCAGATCGGGTCTCGGATTACGGGAGGCCGGGTTAAGTTTCGAAGATTTTTTGAAACTGGTAAATTCCGATGACCGGGAAAGAATTTCCATGGGACTAGATATCATGACTGTTTACGGAGCGTTCGACCTGCACTTCCGTATCGGTACGGCTGCAGGAGAAACCGCAGTGCACATGAAGTTCGACGGGATGGAACGTCTTAATGACCATAGAGACGTTTCCTACGGGTTTATGCAATTCCTGCCGTATCTCGACGACACGGTATCGAACTGGAATATTATAAATTCCCAGTTCAAAGAGTTGATGTACTGGCAAAACAGCCTTCCCCAATCGTTGACGATGCTGCTCTATAACCGCAGTTACAGCGATGTGGTTTCCGATATGTTGCAGTCTATCGTGGAGCGTTTCAATGCCGACAAGGCCTGTTTTTTTGAATTCGACTGGGCCGCCAACACTCAATCCTGTATATGCGAGATAATTCGCGAAGATCCTTCCGGTAACACTTGTAAGGGCCATACCTGTAGCGCACAGCAGTTTCCGTGGCTGAACCGGCAATTCGAATCACGCAAGGCGGTTGTAATCAACAATGTCGGCGATATGCCCAAGGAGGCAGGCAATGAAAAGGAGGTGTTTTCGGAGCAGGGAATAGTATCGATAATTGTTGTGCCCATGCACAACAAACAGGGTGTGTGGGGACATATCAGCATGGCTTCGGTAAGTGCCGAACGCCATTGGACGGAGATCGAAATAAACTGGTTTACCGCTATTTCAAATATCGTGTCGATATGCCTGGAGTTGCATTACTCTAATAAAGAGGTCAGGCGTGAGCGTAAGCACCTGAGGTATTTACAGAAAAACATGCCTGTAGGGTTGGAGGTGTATGACAGGAACGGATTATTGATAGAGCAGAACGACCGGGCTATGGAAATGCTGGGGTTCCGCAACCGTGAAGAGATGCTCGCTTTCAGAATACAACTTTTCGAGAACACCTTTATTCCCGAGGAGAAGCGCGAAGCGTTACGCCGCGGAGAGAGTATCGCCTGCGAGGTACTTTTTGAGGAGACTCCTTTCAGTAGCCGTTTTTTCAAGAATACCGACGGCCGGCCGAAAAACATAATGCTCAACGGAGCCGCGTTGTTCGATGACAACCAGAATATCATAAATTACATAACGATCCTGAGCGATCATACAGAAATATTGCGGGCTCATTATAAACTGCATGAATTCGACAATATGTTCCGGTTGATATCGGAATTTTCCGAAATAGGCTTTTTCCGCGCCAACCTGCTCGATCCGGTAACCGATATTTACGCTACCGACCAATGGTTCGCCAATCTCAATATTTCGAGGGAATATATGCAGACCATATCGGGGCTTGTGCCCGACACGATAAATCCCGAAGATGCCGTTTCATTGGGCAATTTTATGAAGAATGCCGTTTACGACCGGTCTTACACGGAATGTCATATGGAACTCAGGGTAAAAAACGCTGACGGGACGGTGCGGTGGTTGCGGACGAGTTTAAAGGTTGTAGAGCATGATCCGGCCAAAGGGAAAGTCATAATTTTCGGGGTCAACATAGATATAACCAGCCTTAAGAATGTAGAGTTTATCCTGATCGATGCCAAAAATAAAGCGGAAGAGTCGGACAGGCTCAAGTCGGCTTTCCTCGCCAATATGAGTCACGAAATACGCACCCCGCTCAACGCCATAATAGGGTTTTCGTCACTGATAGTCGAGTCGCTCGACCGCGAAGAGTTACGGGAATACGCTTCGATCATCAACAAGAACAACGACTTGTTGCTGCAATTGATCTCCGATGTGCTCGATCTGTCGCGCATAGAGGCCGGGATATTCGATATTGCGTTGACCAACACCGATATCAACCGGTTGTGTGAAGAGGTCATACAATCCAATTCGCTGCTGTTGCCGCAGGGGGTGGAGTTGATCTTCGACAGCCATTTACCGATGTGTGATGTGCTGTGCGACCGCAACAGGATCACTCAGGTGCTGAATAATATGATAAACAACGCGTTGAAGTTTACCAAAGAGGGAAGTGTCAGGGTGGGGTATCGCATAACGCGTGACGATACCAATCCCCAGCTCGAACTGTATGTACAGGACACCGGCATCGGGATGACCCCGGAAGATGCTGCGATATGTTTCGACCGCTTTGTGAAGATCGACACTTTTGTTCAGGGCCTCGGATTGGGATTGTCGATATGCAAAACTGTAGTCGAGAGACTGGGTGGGAAGATCGGGGTCGATACGGAGCCTGGCAAGGGGTCGCGGTTTTGGTTTACCATCCCGTTTTCTCCTACTGACAACGATACCGAATTGCACGACGATTTGACAGTATACACTAAAGACGGGCGCAAACCGGTAGTGTTGATAGCTGAGGATATGAAGGTGAATTATATCCTTATCTCAAAAATGCTGCGTCCCTATTATACTGTCATTATCGTCCAGAACGGAGAGGATGCGGTGAGGGTTCATTCTGAAAAAAAACCCGACCTGATACTCATGGACCTCAAAATGCCAAAAATGAACGGACTCGAAGCCACGCGCAAAATACGAGAAACCGACCGGCAAACTCCAATCATCGCCATCACTGCCTTTGCATTCGACTTCGACAGGGAACAGGCTGTCGCTTCCGGATGTAACTATATGATAACAAAACCTATAAATCCGATGCAATTGCGTAAAATAATACGTAACTTCATAAAGAACGGCAACTATGTTCCCAAGAAGCGGAATCCCTGAAGACTACGCATGGCATATACGGATATATAATAAGGTAATGATGCCAAAAGTAGCGCTTTTGGCATCATTACATATAATTACACAGTTATGCAGTGGATAAAATAAAGATCCGCTTACGTTATACACCCTTATATTACCGCCCTAAGCGGCTCAATGGAGCTTATGTTGGCGACCTGCGCCTCCCTTCCCAACGTACCGATAGGGAGGCCGCCTACATCTTCTCTGGCACTTCGATACCCAGCAACTTCATTGCCGAGGAGATGACAGCGGCTACTTTCCGGGACAGTTCGAGACGCATGGCGCGTACCGCCGGACGTTCCTCGCGCAGGATCGAATGGTCGTGGTAGTAACCGTTATACATCTTGGCCAGGTCGTAGGCGTATGCCGCGATAATGGCAGGAGAGAAATTCTCCCCGGCCACCGCCACCGCCGACGGATAATCGGCCAGTTGCTTGATCAGCGATATCTCTTCGGAAACATATTCTACCGGCCCTGAAGTTGCCATGCCTTCGAAAGCAATGCCCGATACGGTGGCTTTACGCAACACAGAACGTATACGGGCGTGGGTATACTGTATGAAAGGCCCCGTGTTGCCGTTGAAGTCTATCGACTCGCGCGGGTCGAACAGCATCGTCTTGCGCGGGTCTACCTTGAGTATGAAGTATTTCAGCGCTCCAAGCCCCACCATCCGGCTCACTTCGGCGGCGGCGTCTTCGGAACATCCGTCCAACTTACCCAGCTCCTGCGACATATCGCGGGCCGTAGACACCATCTCGTCTATCAGGTCGTCGGCATCCACCACCGTTCCCTCGCGCGATTTCATCTTGCCTTCGGGCAACTCGACCATTCCATACGACAGGTGGGTTATGTGGTCGGCCCACCGGTAGCCCAATTTCGACAGGATCAGTTTCAGCACCTGGAAATGGTAGTTCTGCTCGTTGCCCACGACGTAGATCAACTCGTCGAGGTCGAACTCCTCGAAGCGTTGCAGTGCCGTCCCCAAATCCTGCGTCATATATACCGACGTGCCGTCGCCGCGCAGCAACAGTTTCTGATCGAGGCCGTCTCCCGTAAGATCGATCCACACCGAACCGTCGTCGCGGCGCGTGAATACCCCCTGCTGCAAGCCTTTGTCGACAAGCGATTTACCAAGCAGGTAGGTCTGCGATTCGTAGTACATCTTATCGAAGTCGACCCCCATGGCCCGGTAGGTCTTTTCGAAACCGTCGTATACCCAGCCGTTCATCGTCTCCCAGAGCGAATATACCTCCGGGTCCTTCATCTCCCAACGCAGCAGCATCTCCTGGGCCGCGACGATAATCGGGGCGGTGCGTTTGGCCTCCTCCTCGCCGACGCCCGCCGCCATCAATTCTTTGATCTGCGTCTTGTAGTGTTTGTCGAATTCCACATAATATTTTCCCACCAGGTGGTCGCCTTTCATACCGCTCGAAGCAGGTGTTTCGCCGCCGCCGAACATCTTCCATGCCAGCATGCTTTTGCAGATATGTATTCCGCGGTCGTTAACCAGGTTGGCTTTGATCACGCGGTGGCCGTTGGCTTTGAGTATTTCGGCAACCGAGTATCCCAGAAGGTTGTTGCGGATATGCCCCAGGTGGAGCGGCTTGTTGGTGTTGGGCGACGAATATTCCACCATGATGCTCTTACCCGACGCGTTGTGGTGTCCCCACGACTCGTCGCGGAGCATTTCTCCGAAGCGTTCTGCCCAGAACCCGTCGCCGAGCGACAGGTTCAGGAATCCCTTTATGACATTGTAGCCTTTGAGCTCGGGGCACAGCGACGCTATTCTTTCGCCTATTTCTCCTGCCGTGGCTTCGGGACTCTTGCGGCTGAGTTTGAGCAACGGGAATACGACGAGAGTATAGTCGCCTTCGAACTCCTTACGCGTTTTCTGTATTTGTACCGTACTGCTGTCGATGGCGCCATAGAGCGCCTCGACCGCCTCGACGGCTTTTTGCTGGATGAATTGTTCGATATTTACCATTTCGTTCCGGAAAATTTCGCCAAAGATACGAATTTTACCATTGGAGTCTGTTTAGATTTCCCATAGAAAATATTATAAGTTCTTCCGGGCCGCTTTTTGCGTGAAAATTCCGTTGCATAGGCACCGCTATGCACCTCATTTTTACACAAAAATCAATCCCGGAATCTCCTTAAATCCTTTTCTACAGGAAAATTAAACAGACTCTTAGAAACTGTTTAAGAATATTACCGCAGTTATTTTATATTTGTTTGCCGATGATTTTTCGCGGTGGGATGAGGCGAATAGCGCCTCCTATTTAACGAATCCCACCGGGGAAAAGCGCGGCAAAGAGGGAAAAAGAACAAGATTAATATTTTTAAACAGTTTCTAAGAGCCCGGAGTTTATCCTGATTAGTTTGTCAAGTGAGAGTAATGTTGTCACCAATGGATGGTTCTGGATTGACAAGGGAGGCGGTATGCTCCGCAAGGAACTGTCATTATTTTGTTTGGTCGGCGCGAATTTATTCGAACGCCAGACCAAATAAAATAATTGACACCCTCGCAGAGGTCGCCTCCCAATCAGGTAATAAAGAAGTGCGTCAGCACTTCCCGAAGGTTTTTGGGCGACTTTTTCCTTAAAAAAGTCGCAGCCGTCAGAGCAAAGTAGTATCAAAAGACTCTGGTGACCCCGTCTCGCACCAGTTTATATACTGTTGCTGTGCGGCAGATGTTGTATATCTTCATAAAATGGTGTACCGTGCCGTCGGCCTGTTCTACGGGGTATGAAAAATGTTCTACTGTTTCGTCCTCACGTCCCTGGCCGCCGAATCTGAACGAGTCGGTCGACAACACGACGCGGTATTTACCCGTTTCGGGAACCGGCAATACATAATCGGGGGTCCCCCCTACAGGATGCCAATTGAAGACAAACACCAGATCGCCGTGGTGGTAAACCATCGTCTGCCCGCCGGTGTCCATGTTCAGGCACTGGGCGTAGCCGCAAGCGAGAATACCGTACTGTTTCACAAAAGCGACCATCTCCCGGTCGAACTCCCCCAAAAAATGGTAACGCAACCCCGGATTCGCCGCAAGGCTCCATTGTCGCCGGGCATGGGCGTAACTCCAGTCGTTGCCCTCGCGCGGAAAGTCGATCCATTCCGGATGGCCGAACTCGTTGCCCATGAAATTGAGGTAGGCTTGCCCGCCGAGCGTTATGGTCAACAGGCGGATCATCTTATGCAACGCAATGCCGCGGTCGACCACCATGCTTTGCGAGTCGACGCCCATCGCAAAGTACATCTCCTTGTCCATCAGTCGGAAAGCTATGGTTTTGTCGCCCACCAGCGCCTGGTCGTGCGATTCGGCGTAGGCCACGGTCCTCACCTGCGGCAGGCGGTCGGTCATCATGCGCCACATCTCGTGGATATCCCACTCCTCGTCGGGGGTATCCTTCAGCAGCCTGATCCAGAAGTCGGGGACGGCCATCCCCAGGCGGTAGTCGAATCCTACCCCGCCATCTTCCTCGGCTATGCACATCCCCGGCATACCGCTCACATCCTCGGCTATGGTCACCGCCCCGGGATGCAGCTCGTGCACCAGGCGGTTGGCCAGCGTAAGGTATGTCAGCGCATCGCGGTTTATGCTGTCGTCGAAAAATTTCTCACGGCAGTCGAACTCCGTATATCCGTGGTGGTGATAGATCATCGACGTCACACCGTCGAAACGGAACCCGTCGAAATGGAACTCATCCAACCAGTATTTTATATTCGACAGCAGGAAATGCAACACTTCGCCGCGACCGTAGTCAAACAGCTTCGAATCCCAGTAAGGCTGGTTGCCGGCCTCGCCCGGCGGCGAGTAAAGGTGGTCGGTGCCATCCAATTCGTTGAGCCCCTCGTTGATGTTCTTAACAAAATGGGAATGCACGAGATCCATGATAACCGCCAGACCCATTTCGTGGGCCCGCCTGACGAGCTCCTTGAGTTCCTCGGGGGTGCCGAAACGCGACGAGGCGGCAAAAAAATTCGACACATGGTAGCCGAAACTACCATAATAGGGGTGCTCCGCGACGGCCATCAGTTGCACCGCGTTGTAGCCGTCGGCCTTGATGCGCGGCAATATGTTCCCGGCGAACTCCATGTAAGTGCCCACACCTTCGCGCTCCTGTGCCATCCCCACGTGGGCTTCGTAGATCAGGAGCGAGTCGAGGCTGCGTATGTCGAAGTTGTCACCCTGCCAGCCGAAAGGAGCCGGAGCCCAGAATTGTCCTGCAAAATCTTTCGTCGCGTCATCCTGCACCACGCGCCGGATATAAGCCGGAATCCTCTCCTGCTCCCCGTTGTCGCCAACGACAAGCATCTTCACCAGCGACCCGTGGACCAACCCGCCGCCATATTCGGCGTCGCTCAGAAATATCGACCACACCCCGCTGTCGTCTTTCCACAGCGGAAGTTGTTTACGTTGCCACGCGTTGAAATCGCCGAAGAGATAGACTTCATGCGCCCCGGGGAGCCATTCGCGGAACCACCATCCCCCGTAGCGGTCGTCGCGCCGGAAGCCGTAATAACAATGGGCGTTGGCAAAGTCGGCGAGTGTGCCCGCCTCGTTTTCCAGTTCGCGTAATCTTTGCAGGTAAAGCCTGCGGCGCAACTCCAACTCTCTGCGGCTTGGTTCGAGCCACGGATCGTCGTCGATCATCTTAAGCATTATTTTCCCTGAATCCATAAACAAGACTATCGATTTTCCGGCATACCTCGCTTCGTCTCCCGTGAGACCGGCGTTACTTGCAGACGTTACCCGGTTATTTTTCTGGAAGCAAGATAGTGAATATTTCGTGAGGATTGGGCATGCTACTCAAAAAATATTATATTTGTCGGTCGAAGGATGCGCCGCGCTGCCACGGAATGGGCTTGCGGCAGATTACGCTTATAAACCAACAGACTAAAACACGGCTTATGTTTAAAGGACACCCCAAGGGACTACTTGTGCTCGCGCTGACCAATATGGGCGAGCGGTTCGGCTACTACACGATGCTGGCCATACTGACACTCTACATGCAGGCCAAGTTCGGCCTTTCGTCGGCGGCGACGAGCATGATATACGGGACATTCCTGGGTCTGGTCTACTTCCTGCCCTTGCTGGGCGGGTTCGTCGCCGACAAGGTGCTCGGTTACGGACGGACCATACTTCTGGGGATCACGGTTATGTTTGCAGGTTATCTGCTGCTTGCCGTGCCTACCGACGCCAACCTCGCCGGAAAGATCATGATGTTCGCTTCGCTGGCACTGATATCGTTGGGGACGGGATTTTTCAAAGGCAACCTCCAGGCGCTGGTAGGCAACCTATACGACTCGGGCGAATTCAAGGCCAAGCGCGATATCGCATTCTCGATCTTCTATATGTTCATCAACGTCGGGGCTTTCTTCGCTCCGAGCGCCGCCAACAGCATCAATAACGCTATACTGGCGCGCGAGAACTTTACATATGAGGCTTCGGTGGCTAAGAACTACGTGGCGTTGAACGACAAGGTCGTCGACCGCGAAGGGTTCCTCTCGGCACTCGATTTCGCCAATGCCAAAAACGACGAGGAGAAGAGTGAGATCATCTCCAAAGCGAAGAAAAAACAGGGCGTGATGTTCGCCGAGGACCGCGACAAGGCACTTTTCGGATTGAAAGCCACCGGTTTGGCGCAGCTTACCGCTTCGGGCCGCGTCACCGATCCGGCCATGATGCTTACCAAAGCCGACTATGAACTTCTAAGCAGCCGCAAGTCTTCGGACAAGCCTGCCATAGAGGCTCTCATCGAGAGGATCAAAGCGATAGAGGTGACCGATCCGGCCATTTATGGCGACAGCGAGCACCCCGAGAAATTTGCCACCAACTTCGGCGAAACCTATGTCGCCAAGTCGTTGAGCAAAGCCTATAACCTTGCATTCGGAGTGGCTTGTATAAGCCTTGTAATATCGGTGTTGATTTTCCTGTTCTTCCGCAAGACATGGAAAGGGGTCGACAAAACCCATAAGCAGCAGTTGAAGGAGGCCCATAAATCGGGTAAGACGGCGGATGTCGTGGTGCTTACACCGCACGAGGTGCGCGAGCGCATTATAGCTTTGCTGCTGGTGTTCTTCGTGGTGATATTCTTCTGGATGTCGTTCCACCAAAACGGGCTGTGTATGACCTTCTTCGCCCGCGACTACACGGTGAGCGAGATTACCCCGTCGAATAATATCATCTTCTCATTGCTGGGTCTGTTGCCCATAGTGGCTATAGTGTATGGTATTTATGTGTCGACGATGGGTCTGTTCGGCAATAAACGCAATGCCAAAGTGGGCGTGCCCGTCCTGCTGGCCGGTGTGGCGGGACTGGTGGCTTACTATTTCGCTTCGGTGCAGAACGCTACGGAGATGGTGAAGATCACCCCGCAGATATTCCAGCAGTTCAACCCGCTGTTTATCGTGCTGCTGACGCCGCTTTCGGTGGCGCTGTTCACCTACCTGGGAAGCCGTGGTAAGGAACCCTCGGCGCCTCGCAAGATCGGGATGGGCATGGTCATCGCCGCGGTGGGATTTGTCGTGCTGTTGCTGGCTTCGATAGGTCTGCCGGCGCCGGAAAGTCTGTCTGGAGTGTCGGATAAACTGGTTTCGACGGATTGGCTCATAGGCACTTATTTCGTGCTGACGATAGCCGAGTTGTTCCTCAGCCCGATGGGGTTGTCGTTCGTGGCAAAAGTGTCGCCTCCGCAGTACAAGGGTATGATGCAGGGCGGATGGCTCGCCGCAACGGCTATAGGCAACCTTTTGGTCGGCGTTATGGGATCATTCTGGGATAAACTTCCGCTCGTAGCCTTCTGGGGAGTATTGGTCGTATGCTGCCTGCTGTCGGCGATATTCATATTCTCGATAATGAAACGCCTCGAAAGGGCGACCAATTAACACCTTTATCCCTTATCAGGGTTTATATGCAAATGGAAGCTCCCCGCTTACTACGGCGGGGAGCTTCCATTTGCAGTATAAGAAACTATTTAAACCCCTGGGTGCCGGATGATCCTGTACCGCTCGCCGCTGGGCGGCTAAACCGGCGCTCAAATCAGGATGCTGCGCATCACTTTTAAAGCCTCTTGAAAATAGAGGAGAACAGCGGAGTTCTATCTAACGATATTTTCACGCAAAAAGCGGATAGAATTCAACCCGGAATCGCTTCCGCTTTCCGGTAATTATGCCTACCTTTGTCAGATCTGTCTTAAGGGGTGCTGCGCCGGATATAAAATCAGGCGTGGCTGAGATCAGACCCGCAAAACCTGTACGGATAATGCCGAAGCAGGGAGATCGGTTTCTCTATGCAGCCTTGAACTGCCGCTTTTTTGAGGAAAAAGCGGCGCAAAAACCTTCAATCCCTACCTCGCTCTGATTTTGCAGATATTTGATTATGGGCATAAAGCCCTTGGTTATCAACGAATCAATCGGGTTTTATGCCCATAATCAAATAGCTATAAGGTCGCAGCAAAGTAAATGATTAAAGTTCTTTGGGCGACTTTCTCGAAAGAAAGTCGCAGTTGAAAACTGTATAAGAAAAACGATCCTTTCTACTAATTTAGGAGTGTCGATTATTGCCCCTGTAGTTGTGCCTGTTTTTAAGAAACGGTTTAAATTTCTTATGGAAAATTAAATAGTTTCCTGGAGGGAAAAGCTATGGATAGGGATTTATTTGATTTTGCGCGTTATGGATCGCGTAAGGTTTACGTCCGCGGGCCGCTTCACGGTGTTGAGGTCGGCATGCGGCGGGTTGATCTGCAGAGTGGCGGCGGGGTTAATGTTTACGACACTACGGGCCGTTATACAGATCCGGGTTTTGAGCCCGATCTGAGGGCAGGTTTGCCGCGTCTGCGCGAGGAATGGCGAAAAGACGGGGTCGGCTTTCACACCCAGCGCTGGCATGCGCTGCGGGGCAGCATCACGCCCGAGATGGAATATGTGGCACTAAGGGAGAATCTGGGTGCCGATGGACCGGTAACGCCGCAAATGGTGTGCGACGACATTGCGGCGGGACGTGCGGTGATTCCGGCGAACCGCAACCACCCCGAGGCCGAGCCGATGATCATCGGGAGCCGTTATCTGGTTAAGATCAACTCCAATATAGGCAATTCGGCCCTTTCTACGGGGGTGGACGAGGAGATTGAGAAGGCCCTGTGGTCGGTGCGCTGGGGTGCCGACACGGTGATGGATCTCTCGACGGGCAGCGGCATTCATGAGATACGCGAGGCTATAATCCGCAATTCGCCGGTGCCGATAGGTACGGTGCCCATCTACCAGGCGTTGGAAAAGGCGGGCGGCAGGGTGGAGAACCTGACATGGGAGCTATACCGCGACACGCTCGTCGAGCAGGCCGAACAGGGGGTTGACTATTTCACGATCCATGCCGGACTGTTGCGCCATCATTTGCCCGCGGCCCTGGAGCGTACCACGGGTATAGTTTCTCGCGGGGGATCGATACTTGCCAAGTGGATGAAGATCAATAACTGCGAGAATTTCCTCTACACCCGCTTCAAGGAGATATGCGATATCCTGGCCTCTTACGATGTAGCTGTGTCGTTGGGCGACGGGTTGCGTCCCGGATCGCTGGCCGACGCGTGCGACCGTGCGCAGTACGGCGAACTGGAAGCGCTGGGCGAGTTGACCCTGCAGGCGTGGGACCGCGGGGTGCAGGTCATCATCGAGGGTCCGGGCCATGTACCTATGAACCGCATTGCCGAGAATATGGAACTCGAAGAGCGGCTGTGCCACGGGGCTCCATTCTATACCTTAGGGCCGCTGGTCACCGATGCCGGGGCCGGTTATGACCACATCACGGCCGCTATCGGCGGAGCGATGATCGCGGCTCAGGGCGCGTCGATGTTGTGCTATGTGACTGCCAAAGAGCATCTTTCGCTGCCCAACCGCGACGATGTGCGCGAGGCTGTGGTGACGTTCAAGATAGCGGCTCATGCGGCCGATATTGCCCGTGGGAATGCGGCCGCCATAGCCCACGACCTGGAGATGAGCCGTGCCCGCTACGGATTCCGGTGGCGCGACCAGTTCAACCTGTCGTTCGACCCGCCGCGGGCCGCCGCGCTCCACCGTGAGATGCTGCACGACGAAGGTACCGATCCCGACCATTGCGCCATGTGCGGCCCCGATTTCTGCGCCATGAAGATAACGCGGTCGATAAGAAAAGAACAAGATTAACCAGTTGTGCATTTATAATGTGACGAGGTCTGTTTTGCAAACATTTGGGACAAAGACATATGCCCGCATTGTGGTCTCGGATCGCAGCCAGCGGAGAATGAATATCGTAGCCAAAGCGAGATATTCGGCCCTCCGCGCCGGGTGGCTGCGGGCCGACAGCTTTGTTTTACAAAGCTGATTTTCATGCAAATGAAACTTTAATGCCTCGTTTTTCTAAATGCACAACGGGTAAGATTAATATTTTAAACAGTTTCTTAGTACATTTGCGGCTATGATTTTGAGTTGCGAAGATGTATGTTTGTCGGCGATGAACAGCTTCGGTGTCGGGGCTGTAGCGCGGCGTTTGGTTTCGTTCGATTCTCCGGATGATCTGCCCGGCATTTTTGCAGGTATTGGTAACGGCCGTTGGGAGGTTCTCAGCGGAGGTAACAACATATTGTTTACAAATGATTTCGATGGTACGCTTGTGCATCCGGTGGGCAAAGGGATCGCTGTGACCGCCACTGGCGCCGACACGGTGTCGGTGCGTGTCGAGGCGGGCGAGGAGTGGGACGATGTCGTGGCGTGGAGTGTTTCACAGGGACTTTGGGGTATAGAGAACCTGTCGTTGATCCCGGGATACGCCGGTGCAGCTCCGGTGCAGAACATCGGCGCCTACGGCGTCGAGTTCAAGGATGTGGCCGTGTCGGTGGAGATGTTCTGCGTAGATACGGGAAACATGCTTACACTTGCGGCGGCGCACTGCGGATTCGGTTACCGCGACAGTGTGTTCAAACGCGACCTGAAAGGCAAGGTGGTGATAACGGCGGTCAATATCGAATTGTGGAGGCAGCCGCGTCCGAAACTTGAGTACGGGGCTCTGGGTTGTGCGGTCGAGGCTCGGGGAGGGATGTCGTTGGAGAACATACGTAACGCAGTGATAGCCATTCGACAAAGCAAATTGCCCGATCCTAAGGAACTTGGCAATGCGGGTAGTTTTTTCAAAAACCCTGTTGTCACGCCGGAGATCGCCGGCACTCTCCGGGAGCAGTATCCTTCGATGCCGGTTTACCCGGATCCTTCGGGCAGTGGTGTTAAGCTGGCCGCGGGCTGGCTCATCGAGATGGCGGGATGGAAGGGGCGCGTCCTGGGCCGTGCCGCGGTCCACGGGGCGCAGGCACTGGTGTTGATCAACCTGGGCGGTGCCACGGGCGGCGAGATAGCGGTACTGGCCGATGCCGTCGCCGGAGCGGTTTACGACAGGTTCGGCATAGTGATACAGAAAGAGGTGAACTTCCTTTAGTTACATTTCTTCACAGCAGGCTGTAACTTACCCGGACGGGCGCACAGCGTCTTCTGGCATTACTTTGCGCAGAGCAAGAGTCGACCCGGACGGGCGCACAGCGTCTTTTGACATTACTTGCTCAGGAAACACTACTTCTCCTGGGCGCACAGCGTCTTTAAATATTGCCATGCGTGGAGCATACACTACCATATAAAGCAGAAACGGGAATGAGGAATATTGCGAGTGCCGAGCGGGTTTCGGCTAAAGATCTGTCAGACAATTATGTTTTCCAGCGGTCTCAGCTGGCCTATTACCGCGCCGCGGAGATCGTGTCGGGCAAAGTTCTGGAGATCGGCACGGGTAACGGCTATGGCATAGCCATAGTGTCGCCTCATACCCAAGGATATATGACCGTCGACAAATTCGAACCCGCCTCGGAGTTGAGCGATTACGACAACGTGGAATATGTCAAACTGACGGTACCTCCGTTCACGGGGATCGCTTCGGGCAGTTTCGACTATGTGATCACATTCCAGGTCATAGAACATATCGACGAGGACCTCGAATTTATCCGCGAAGTCGAACGCGTGCTGCGCCCCGGGGGGCGGCTGGTGATTACGACGCCCAACCGCAAAATGTCGTTGACGCGTAATCCGTGGCATGTGCGTGAGTATACTGTCGACCAGTTCAAAAACCTTATAAGCAGCCGCTTGAATATAGTTGAGGCACTGGGGGTATTCGGCAACGACAAAGTGATGTCTTATTACGAGAAGAACCGCCGGGCGGTGGAGTCTGTCACCCGTTTCGATGTTTTCGACCTTCAACACAACCTGCCTGGATGGATGTTGCGCATCCCCTACGACATACTCAACCGCATGAACCGCCGCCGCCTGTTGATCGCCAACCGTCGCCTCACCTCGGAAATTGCCATGTCGGACTACTATTTCGCTCCTGCCGGCGACGGTTGCTTCGACCTGTTTTTCGTGGCGGAAAAGCCGCTGTGACACTTCTTATTCCGGTTGGGTTATCCGTATTCTGTGGCGAAAGACAGGACCGGGCTGGAGGAAGCCGGGGTTCGGCCGATATCTACCATCGCTGATGTGGTGCAAAGTCAGGTCGTAAGATATTGTGCGTCCGGCACTCAAATGAGAGTTATTTGCAACAACAGGAGTCTGTCTGAATTTCCCTTGGGAATATAGTGAAAACCACTTCAGAGCGTCGAACTTGTTCGAAAGCCATGCTGGGGCGCATCTTGATATTACCTAAAATAGCCATAAAAGTAATTCGCAACTCCTTGCCATAGGGAAGCAAACATTTAGAGCTTGTTTGAATTTTCTCATTCTCGTTTTTTTCGATCCTTTTCCGCGCTTTTTTTCGCTGAAATTAGTTAAATAGAACCACTATTCGCCTTATTTCACCTCAAAAATCATCGGAAACCTTCGATGAGAAAATTCAAACAAGCTCTAACTAGTCGCCCCTTAGAATCGTTCAACGCATTATTATTCAATATATTAATCATCTGAATATTTGGAAATATCTGCAGAAAATCGTATTTTTAGTGCATAAACCTTGCAGAATTTGCCATGTTGAAAAAGGAAAAGGATCGCGACCAGAGTTCTCTGTTTTTCGAGTTGTCAGACCAGCTTTCGCAGCAGCATCCTCTTTACCGGTTAGCCGGCAAGATCGACTGGGCGG
>JAVBMJ010000091.1:0-37462 GCA_031552535.1 Rikenellaceae bacterium | reverse complement strand
TATTTGAGACTTATTTCGAGATGGATTTTGATTTTTGAAAAAGGAGCTTGGCGGGCCAAGTGACTGATGAAAAAAACAAAAGACGCTCGAAAGAATCTCAAAAAATATTGATAAAACAAAAAATCATAGCCCCTGGAATATTCCAATAATTGTTGAGCATTACTTATTACCTGCGTTATTGCCCGGAACGGGTTAATGCACCCCGGGAAGTCGATTCTTCTTATAGGAGGGTATGTTTCAGGCATTGCCTCCGTCAGGCAATAAAGCACCTGGCACCTAACCTTCGATATACCCGAACTTGCGTAATTGGCGGTCGTCGTTGCGCCAATCATCGTTGACTTTCACATGAAGTTCGAGAAACACTTTTTTGCCGAGGAACTTTTCGAGCTCAAGTCTTGCCTGCGTCCCTACCTTCTTTAGCTTTTCGCCCTTATGCCCGATCACGATCCCTTTCTGTGAGTCGCGCGCTACATACAGGGTGGCGCTTATGCGGTCTATCGACTGTTCTTCTTTATATGCATCTATCTCCACCTCGACACAGTAGGGTATCTCCTTTTCATAGGTCAGCAGCACCTTCTCGCGTATGATCTCCGACGCAAAGAAACGCATCGTGCGGTCGGTCAGCGCATCTTTCGGATAATATGGCTCGCCCTCGGGTAGCATTTTTAGTATCAGGTCGAAGAGTCCTCCTATATTGAAGTTGTTCTTTGCCGACACAGGCACTATGACTGCTTTCGGAAGTCTCTGTTTCCACAACCCCGCGAGTTGTTCCAGGATTTCGGGAGTCGTAAGATCGATCTTGTTGATGACTACTATGGCCGGGGTGTCGCTCAAGGCTATTTTAGCGGCAAATTCGGCTGTGGCTTCTTCGCGCTCGACCATGTCGGTGACATAGAGTATCACATCGGCGTCGCGCAGGGCGCCCTGCACAAAATTCATCATCGACTCCTGCAGGCGGTAGGCGGGCTTTAGTATCCCCGGCGTATCGGAGTAAACTATCTGGAAATCGTCGCCGTTTACGATACCCATTATACGGTGCCGTGTGGTTTGTGCTTTAGATGTGATGATCGAAAGCCTTTCGCCGACCAGCGCGTTCATCAGCGTCGATTTACCTACGTTGGGATTGCCAATTATATTTACGAATCCTGATTTGTGCATAAAACAAACTCTAAAATTTTTACAAATTTAAACAGATTCTTAGAATCTGTACAAACTCTAATGAAATCTGGGTGTTTGCCGGATGTTCATAAGTCGTTTGCATGGTGTCGGTAAATTCTTGGCAACTGCTGCATTAATTGTTGATAACCTTAGGGTGTGGACTCGTTATTTCACATGAATTATTGGTAAGCATCGGATATTTAGGCTCTTGTGAGTTTGTTTACGAGAGAGGTGCATTGTTGATAATTCATACCGGATGGTCGGTATGCGTAAGAATTTATTAAAAATTTATTATTCAAAATTCTCACATACTCTTTCAGTCGCTTTTTGCGCGCTTGCGCCGTATCCAGGTAAATACTGTCCGTCCGCCTAATGCGGTACATGAAAATCATTCCGGAACTGCACGTATTTTTTTTTGAAACTAAATTTTAAACAGTTTCCATGTATGTCGATAACTTGTCGGCATGGTGTTGATTCGGTGATCATAACATGTTTATTGTTTGGCTAATATTCTGTTTGCCACTGTGTTGTAACATGGGCGTTTTGATAATATTTATTGCCGGTTGTATAATAGCATGTTTCGTGTTATTTTTGCGTTGCTGCGACGCCCTTTTGCAGTACGGCGGATTATGTGAGTGCCATGGGGCAAATATCGAATTGTGGTATGCTTTGCTTAGCCCCGGCCACGTTGTTGTAGTATGTCATATTGTTGCCGGCTCAGGCAAAAAACCGCCTGGATTATCGATTATAGGTTTGTTTAGTGTCGATAACAGGCATATCTCTTGTTAATAAAATGTTAAACGTATGTTGAAAATCTTGAAAATAGGAGGGAATATTGTCGATAATCCATCGAAACTCGACAGGTTTCTGGAAGATTTCGCCTGTATTCCCGGGCCTAAGATATTGGTGCACGGAGGAGGCAAGATTGCGACGCATATATCGCAATCGCTTGGAATAGAGACCAGGATGATCGAAGGCCGGCGTGTCACCGATGAAGAGACGCTTAAAGTGGTGACGATGGTGTATGCCGGAGTTATTAACAAAACGATTGTTAATAAGTTGAATGCGGCGGGATGTCCAGCCGTGGGATTGTGCGGAGCCGATGGCGATCTGATCCTTTCGCGCAGGCGCAGCCCTGTTCCGGTGGATTATGGTATGGTAGGCGATCCCGAAAGCGTTAACATGCCTTTGGTAAGCATGTTTATGGACGGTGGATACACGTTGGTAGTCGCTCCGATAACCGCCTCTGTCGACGGGGGGCTCTTGAATACCAATGCCGATACGGTGGCTTCGGCGTTGGCTGTTGCCGTAGCCTGTGCGGTGCGGGAAGGAACCGTCGTGGCGGATGCCGACGGTGTGGAGTTGATCTATTGTTTTGAAAAGCGTGGAGTTTTACGCAATGTCGACGACCCGGACTCGGTTGTGGCAAACATCGATCCGGTGTCATTCGAAACCTTGCGTGCGGGGGGAGTCGTGGCCGGCGGGATGATCCCGAAACTCGAAAACGCATTCAAAGCCATACACCAGGGCGTATCGAAAGTGGTTATTTGCAGTGCCGAGGCAATATCGATGCCCGGTTACGGAGGTACGTCCATTGTCGGCTGTGACAAGGAATCATAGGTGGCTCCGGATAACGGGCTGATACTGATCTACCCATATGTGTGATACACTACGCCCTTGAGGACAGTATCTTGTCGAGTATCAGCGATGTCTGTGCAGCGTCTTCTGTCCATTCGCTGTTGAAGTCGTTGTGTAGTATAAAGTTATTGATATTGCGTATGTGGGGCATCTGGACATGTTCCTCCTTGGGCATCACTATCTTGCATGGACGGTCGTTTATGAGGTGTATGTTCTCCATAAAAAATACAGAAAAGCGCAATACTCCCCTGGTCCCCGAGACCTGTACCGAGTCCGTCCTCTCGTCGGCAATGGCGGCGAAATTCCACACACAATTAACTGTGAGACCGCTCTCGAATGTGAGTGTCGCCCTGGCGTAGTCTTCAACATCGTAGAGTCCCGCCCTGTTCTCCACTTCCGCAACCACATCGACAATCCTGCCGAAGAAGAATTGCAGTATATTGATCTGGTGGGATCCCATGTCAAGCAGGTAGCCGCCGCCCGAGATATCCTTGCGCAATCTCCACGACAGCAATCCCCTGTTATAGTCCGACGGCTGCGGGGGGAGCGAAAACTTCAACAATACACCGGTAGGCGACCCTATGGCGCCGCTGTCGAGCAACTCTTTAACCTTAATGAAATAGGGGAGCGACCGTCGGTAGTAAGCCACGTAAAGAGGCGTATTGTACTGTTTCGACGTTTCCATCATTTTAAGGCACTCGGCATAGTTTATCCCCATCGGTTTCTCCACATACACAGGCTTGCCTGCTTTAAGTGCGCGCAATGTATATTCGCAATGGCTGGAGTGGGGGGTGGCTACATAAATCGCCGTAACGCCAGGATCGGCGATAAGCTCATTGGCATTGCTGTAATATCGTGGTACATTGTGGCGGCGGGCGTAATCGGCCGCCAGTCCCACATCGCGTCTCATGACGGCTACCAACTCGGAGTCAGGCAATTTATAGAAAGCCGGACCGCTCTTCACCTCGGCGACATCGCCGCAACCGATTATTCCCCACGAAACCTTAGTCAATGACATGATACTATGCTTTGGGTTAAGTAAACATTCAATATACCATCTATTTGGTAGTCCACAGGTCAATATATGGCCTATTTCCGGGAAGCACTAAAAAACAGAAAATTAAGACAGACCCTCAATGCAGGAACAAAAGTAATATCGAATCAATAATTTGCAAATTACCACAGATTTGACTTGTGAATTCCGGTATGATTTTTATAACGTGAATTACGGCCAATGTTTAATGTAATATTCTTATAATCATAAATTTGTCTATATAATATATTGAACGGCAACGATGTATGCGTGAAAATATTTCCGCGCGACATAAAAATGCATTGGCGCCTGATGCGCATATTGCAGGCGCCAATGCATTGAGATACAGTGCATTTGCAGGCATATCGTATGCCTTCTTGCTGTGATGGATTTTTATATGCTTTTTAATAATTATTTCGCGATTTTATTTTTACACATTATGGTATGAAAATAGTTTTTCGAGCCTTTCCAGGCAATAATGGAATAACGAAAAATTGGAGTATCTCAAATTTGTCGACGCTCCTGTTTGTTATAGCCGCTCAAGGAAACTGTCAGATTCTTATCCAGTTTAACGTAGAGTCAGCATGCCTTGGGGACAATGTGTAGCGCTTCGCCTTCGAGGTCGACTTCGAGCGTATCGCCACCGGCAACACAGCCGTCCACGATCATTTCGGCCAACGGCTCCTCTATATTCTCAAGAAGCGTACGACGGAGCGAGCGTACTCCATAGCGGGACTCATACCCTTTTGAAGCCAGATGGAGCCTGGCGTTTTCTGTAATTTCTATATGCACTCCTATCTTTCCCGCGCGGTCGCATAATGAGGCCAGTTCGAGATCGACGATGCGAATCATATCCTCGGCCGTTAAGCTGTGGAAAGCCACGACGTCGTCGATACGGTTGATAAATTCCGGAGCGAAACGTTGTTCCAGCGCTTTGCGGTAATGTCCGGCTTGCTTCTCATCGTGGATAGCATCGCGTGCGGCCATAAAACCGAGGGGGTGGTCGTTGTGCAGGGTACGCGACCCAACGTTCGAGGTCATGATGATTATCGTGTTGCGGAAATCCACTTTCCGGCCCAGGCCATCGGTCAAGACTCCTTCGTCGAAGAGTTGCAACATAATGTTCGTTACGTCGTTATGCGCTTTTTCGATCTCGTCGAAAAGCACCACGCTATATGGTTGGCGTCTGACGGCCTCGGTGAGTTGACCTCCCTGGGAATGGCCGACATATCCGGGGGGCGATCCTATGAGCCTGCTTACGTTGTGTTTTTCGCCATATTCGCTCATGTCGATGCGTATCAACGCATCGTCGCGGTCGAATATCCATTTCGACAACTCTTTTGCAAGCAGTGTCTTGCCTACGCCTGTGGGCCCTGCGAACATTAACACGGCTATCGGTTTGGAGCCCTGGTTAAGCCCCGAACGGCTACGCATGATCGCCTTCGATACTTTCGACACCGCTTCGGTCTGCCCCACTACGACATTCCCGAGGTGGGTTGCCATGCCTCTCAACCGGGCCTGTTCGTTCTGTGATACTTTTTCTATCGGAACTCCGGTCATCAGATTCACCGTGCGACGAATATGGTCGGCCGATACTTCCGGCACGTAGGGTTTTGAGGCGTGGTGTTCCATATCCTGCCATTGCGATATCTTGCGGCGTAGCAGTTGTCCCCGCAGATCGAGTTCAGAGGCCAGCACC
This sequence comes from Rikenellaceae bacterium, assembly GCA_031552535.1. Classification (GTDB taxonomy): domain Bacteria; phylum Bacteroidota; class Bacteroidia; order Bacteroidales; family Rikenellaceae; genus JAVBMJ01. Next base: position 31,934 of record JAVBMJ010000091.1, on the reverse strand, counting down.
CACTGCTCCCGGTCTCCGGCGACACGTTTATATCCGTCTATCCGTTCGGCCAGCCTTTCGAACCGGGCTATTACGGGAGCGGAGTTCCAGGAGGCGAGATGAACCGATGAGCCCGCTTCGTCCATGGCGTCGATAGCTTTGTCGGGGAAGTTACGGTTCGTGATATAGCGACCGGTGAGGGTTACGCATTCCGCAAGGGCCTCGTCGCTGTATCGTACATGGTGATAGGCTTCGTAATGCGGTTTAAGGGTGCGGAGTATCCGCAGGGTCTCTTCCGCGGTAGCCGCTTCGATCATCACCGGTTGGAAACGTCGTTCGAGCGCCGAATCGTTTTCTATCGATTCGCGGTATTCGTCCAAGGTGGTGGCGCCGATCAACTGCAACTCGCCGCGAGCCAGGGCCGGCTTGAATATATTTGCAGTATCGAGCCCTCCGTTGCTTCCTCCGGCACCGACTATAGTGTGGAGCTCGTCAATAAAAAGGATGACGTCGTCGCGCGAGGAGGCCTCGTCGATCAACGACCGGACGCGTTCCTCGAAGTCGCCACGGTACTTGGTCCCGGCCACCAGTGACGATATGTCGAGCGAGACAATGCGTTTGCCTGCCAGCATCTCGGGAACGGTACCGGCGTTTATCCTGAGAGCGAGCCCCTCGACCACGGCGCTTTTACCTACTCCGGCCTCACCTACCACCACGGGGTTGTTCTTGCGGCGCCGTCCGAGTATGTGTATCAAACGCTCGACTTCACGGTCGCGTCCCACCACCGGGTCGATCTTCCCGCGCGAAGCGGCCTCAACCATATCGTAGCCCCATTGTTCTATGCATGACACTTTTTTGCGTTTTGTCCGGCGATCGTTATCCTGCGCTACCGTTTGTTCCGGTTCCGATTCTTCGGGGAGCGAATTCCTGCGGAGTGCATACTCTTCGAGCGCACGCATATCGTCGTAATAGTCCTCGTCGGATGGTAATTCGGAAAGTATGGCTACGGCCTTCTCTGCGGTTACGGCAAATAGCTCGAACACGCCGCAGGAGATGCTGCTCCTGTCCGACAACAGTGCTATAAGCAGATGCCCGCTATTGATTACCCGGTCGTTGTTGCCTGAGATAGCATACGCCGCGTCGAGGGCGGACTCGAATGCATCCCAATTGTAATGTGAACTGCCGGTATTCAGGTGGCCGGTTACTTCACGCCGTATCGACAACATAGCCTGGTAAAGCTCCCACTTTTTCAGCAGGTGCGACAAAATATGCTGGGCATGGCTGCGGCGTTCCCTTAACAGGTCGAGAAGGACGGCGTCGGCGCCATAGCGAACGGCTTCTTTTTTTGCTTTAAGAATGGAGCGTCTGAGTATGTCGGATTTTTTTACAGGCATAGGTTGCGTTTATTTTCCTATGGAAATAACGTACCCATATCCCAAAATATTTTACACTCCCCTCCAGAGGCTATCTTCGCGGCCATTCGCCGACTTCCAATTCCGAAATTTTACCGTTGTCCATTACAAAACGAACAGCAGTGCGTACGTGATGGAATCCCGATATGCCAGCCGCCCCCGGGTTGATATGCAGAAGGTCGTAAACGTTGTCGTACTGCACTTTGAGTATGTGCGAGTGGCCGCAAATAAAAATATCCGGTTTCCCGGCCCGTATCCTGTGTAATGCCGCAGGTTGGTAGTGTCCCGGATACCCGCCGATATGGGTCATCAGCACCTGTTTACCTTCGCATTCGAATGACTGGAATTCGGGATAGACGATGCGCGCTGCCCCTCCGTCGCAGTTACCGTGCACCGCCACCAGAGGTTTAAAACTGGCTATTTCGTCAGCCAGTTCCATACTGCCGATGTCTCCTGCGTGCCATATTTCATCGACTTCTGCCAGAAAGATGCGTAACGGCTCGTCGAATGTGCCGTGTGTGTCGGAGATGATCCCAATCTTTTTCATACTTTAGACTGACTCTTACATTCTATAATACGAATTTAGGTATAAATTATGTATTTTTACGAAAAATATATTAACCGACCATAACCGGCTATCATGGAAATTATCATAATATTGTCTCTTATAGTGTTGAACGGCATTTTTTCGATGTCGGAGATAGCGCTCGTTTCAGCCCGGAGGTCGAAGCTCGAAACCGAAGCCAGACACGGGAGCAAGGCGGCGCGGGCGGCTCTCAGACTGGCAGGAGAACCGGACAGGTTTCTGTCGACCATACAGATAGGGATAACTTTGGTGGGCATCCTTACCGGTTTGTATTCGGGCAAGGCGTTCGCAGGCGATCTTGCCGCGGTGATTGCACGCTGGGGTTTCCTCACGCCCTATGCCCATGTTATAGCGACTATTTCGATCGTCATAGTTGTCACTTACCTTACGATTGTCCTCGGCGAGCTGGTCCCGAAACGCCTGGGGCTGAATATGGCTGAAATGGTGGCGAAAACCGTGGCGCGTCCCATGGCGCTGTTATCGCGTATCATGACTCCCATGGTATGGTTGTTGTCCGGAAGCACACGTGTTGTACTCGGAATATTCGGGATAAAGGACAACGAAAATAAAGTCACGGAAGAGGAGATAAAGTCGCTTGTTAAAGAGGGTTTACATGCAGGCGAGGTGCAGGAGGTCGAGCACGATATCGTGGGGAGAGTGTTCAGTCTCGGCGACCGCGACATAAATTCGGTGATGACCCACCGTGGCGACTTTGTGAAGATCGTTACCGGAGACACCAAGGAGACGATAAGGGATAAGGTGATGCGCGATATGCACGACGTGTATCCCGTTACGCCGGCTTCGGGAGGCGACATTTTAGGCGTAGTCTATCTCAGGGATCTGTTCGGCCGGATCGACGCTGCCGACTTCTCGCTCGGGGAACTAATGCGCCCGCCGCATTACCTGCCCGACAATAAAAGCGTTTACAGCGCTTTGGAACTGTTCAGACGTGATAATGTGAAGTATGGGTTTGTGACTGACGAATTCGGCGACGTGAAGGGTATAGTAACCATTACCGACATCATGGAGGCATTGGTCGGCGAGATGGCCGGCGAGGGCCGCGATAAAGATATTACGGCGCGTGCCGATGGAAGTTTCCTGGTTGACGGGCAATGTCCTTTTTATGATTTCCTCGAATTTTTCGACATGGAGGATATGTATGCCGTCCATGACTACAACACCCTTAGCGGACTGATCCTCGAAATTCTGGAACATGTGCCGCACGAGAGTGAGAAATTTTCGTGGAACCGCTTCGATTTCGAGATCATGGATATGGACGGGGCAAGGATAGACAAGGTATTGGTCGTATGCCGCGATATGGATTGATCGCCGGATTATTGCCGGGCCGACCCTGTTATAATAGGTTTATATTTAGCATATTGTCATGCAGCAAAACAATAGTATTCCTTTGGCCGAGAGGCTACGGCCGCAAAATCTCGATGAATACATAGGACAAAGCCACCTTGTGGGGGAGGGTGGGGTGTTCCGTCGTTTCCTCGAATCGGGTAACGTCCCTTCATTCATACTGTGGGGGCCTCCCGGTGTGGGTAAGACGACCCTGGCCCGGTTGGTCGCCACAAGCCTTGCCCGTCCGTTCCATACGCTGTCGGCCATCAATTCGGGAGTAAAGGATGTGCGCGAGGTGATAGAAATAGCCAAAAAAGGCCGTTTCTTCAATGCCCAACCACCTTTTTTGTTTATAGATGAAATCCACCGCTTCAATAAATCGCAGCAGGATTCGCTGTTGGGAGCGGTAGAGCAGGGTGTTGTCACGCTGATAGGCGCTACGACCGAGAACCCGTCGTTCGAGGTTATTTCGCCGCTGTTGTCGCGCTGCCAGGTTTATGTCCTGAAGGCGTTGGAGGAGGCCGATCTGCAGATATTGCTCGACCGGGCGCTTACTAAAGATGTTGTGCTGAACCAGCGCAAGGTGACGGTCGTGGAGACTGCGGCCCTGTTCCGATTTTCGGGTGGCGACGCACGTAAACTGTTGAATATACTCGACATAATATCGGGGGCCACCGATGGCGATATCACTATCGACGACCGCATTGTAACCGAATGCCTGCAGCAGAACATTGCGCTCTATGACAAGAATGGGGAGCAGCATTACGACGTCATCTCGGCATTTATCAAGTCGGTGCGCGGCAGCGACCCCAATGCTGCGGTGTATTATCTGGCACGTATGCTTGCCGGTGGCGAAGACCCTAAATTCATTGCCCGGAGGTTGGTTATTCTTGCCTCGGAAGATATCGGGCTGGCCAATCCCAATGCTATGTTGATCGCAAACGCGTGTTTCGACGCGGTGCATAAGATAGGCATGCCCGAAGGTCGTATCCCTTTGTCACAGGCTACGATATATCTGGCTACGAGCCCGAAGAGCAATTCGTCGTATATGGCCATCGACGCGGCGATGGCCCATGTGTCGCGCGACACGGTCAATCGCCCCGTGCCTTTGCATATACGTAATGCTCCCACTTCGCTGATGAAGGAACTTGGCTACGGGCAGCAGTACAAATACGCCCACGATTACGAAGGTAACTTTGTGGAGCAGGAATTGATGCCCGAAGGCCTCGAAGGCCGCAGGTTTTATACCCCGGGGAATAACCCGTCGGAGGCGACGATAGCTTCGCGGATCGGGAAACTTTGGAAAGGAAAGTATTAAACCGAAACTGTTTAAATTTCCTCAGTAAAATGCTTGCCCTATAGCGTGTTAACGTATCGTAATTAACCGCCCCCCGAAAGTGGATACTTTCGGGGGGCGGTTAACAACGGGGCCGGCTATTCATGTACGAAGAGAGTCACCCTTGAGATACCCCTCTCCTTTCTTGCATGGTATGGTCTGCCGGATACGATTTTTTATGGCCTTGTCAGACGGTTTATCGACTTGATCGCTTCATTGGTAATTACCGCAGGATTATCCGCATCGGCTATTTTGCGCAGCCCGGCAACGACATCGTTGCGGCGGTAAGAGAATGTATACCAGCCCAGGGCCTCTATAACGCAAAGCCTCAATTCCTGATCGCGTGTATTGTCTGCGGCAAAAGCCAGGAGATTGTCGGCATAACGGGCAATGGGGAAATTGCGATAATTACGTATCTCGAACAATTTATCCTTTGCGCTGCTCGTGCGATCCATGACCAGTGCCATGTCGTCGGTATCTGATTTCTTACCCCGTTCCAGAGCCTTGATCATCGAATCTATCTCATCGCCTTTATATAACACCATACTTGCCTCCTGCTTTTTCAATTCGGCCGATAATTTATCGGGATCGAGCATTTTGGCCATTGAGCCCAATTTAGAACTGACCCTCTCCGAAGTCATGTCGTTGAGCATGGCCCATGCGTAGGCCGGGATCAACTCGTCGGAACCGTTGCGGGCTATATATTCCGCTGCAAAACGGCGTACCAACTCATAGCTGTCGGCGACGGCTAATTTCAGCACGTCTATGAAATCCTGGTTGTCGATCTTTGCCAGCAGGCGCATCGCTTCGAGGCGCACTACTCCACTGCCCGATTCGGTGAATGTTTTTTTGAGCATCCCGGAAATATCCTTGTAGCCGCCTTTATAGAGCATTGCCAATGCCAGGCACTGCACATCCACAGACTGGTGTTTCGTTTTCGGGAGCCAGAATTTCACATCCCCGTCATGCAGTGCAATGGCCTGGTTGATGTCGAAGTCGAGTGCCGTGTTGGCAAAACGGTAAGTCGGATCGCCTATTGTGTGTGTTTCGAGGAATTGCACCTTACGGTTCCACTGGCCTACACGCAATCCCCCGGCCAGCAGGCCCAGGAACTCATCGGGCCATTTGTCCTGGATCGTGTTTACGGTGTTGGCCTGTGTCACGATGGTCTTGCCATCGTTGAAGATATAAGCCCCGGCGATGTATTCATCTTCGTAGAACGATCCGTTGAAGCAGGCGTCGAACATCACAAAACGGGCATTGGGAGTAATACCCAAAATATCCGACACATAAATGTCGAGAGTGGTGTTGAACAATGAATCCGCTTCGATCAGCTTCGGGTCGAAGGCTCCTTCGCACCATGAGCGCGGGACGTCGAACGCTTTGCAGTACTCCTCTATGGCCTGTTCACGGGTTTTCTTGCCGCGCGAGGCAGCTGTAAACACCTTGCTGCGAAGGTAAAGTTTCACATTCTCTATCGCTGTGTTGGGGTCGGTTCCAGGTTTGTAGCCGTTGAGGTACTGTGTATCGTTTGATCCGTGGTGGTGGAATAGCATCACGTCCAACTCCGGCCGCAACACCTCGTTGATATAGTACCCTTTTGCCGGGAAACGGCTCTCGAAATCCATGAACTTGATCTTACCGCCTGTCATGAACATATCCGGAAACTGTTCGCGCAATGCGACCTGCTCGCCCGACCATGCCACTTTCGATTCGGAGTTGTAGCCGTGACCGCGTGCCATCGACATTACGTCGAGTCTGTTGTTGCTGTTTTTGGTGCGCTCCACGACAACCTTGCGAAGGTACTTGTCGAGTTGCACATATTTATCTTCCTTGCCCTGCTCCAGCGGACGCATGCGGGCCGTGTAGATGTCCGACGACAGGTGTTGCTCCGAGTCGGCGCGCAATGTATAATAAAAATAGAGCGGTTTCAGGGAGTCCTGCTTCAGAAAATCGAACTTCAGGCCGAAATCGTCGTAGTAGCGGTCCGAGGGGACGCTCGATTGTTGCCAGTTGCGCCGCTGGTCCATTTTGAAAGCCGAGGTGAGGTGTTGGGCGTCACGTAGCATCGGGATCGGGATATCTCCTACGAATACAGCCCCTTCCAAAGGAGCTTTTTTATCCCCGTGAAGTTTTTGCAGTACCGCCCGGACCTCGTCGGGCGACTTCCAGTCGGAATGTATGATATAGGCGCCCAAGCCGTCCTTCTCGACGGCATCCCTGTATAGCTCTATGGCTTGTTGGGTCTTAGCGTAGCTCTTCGCGTCGACTACAATCGCAAAGGTCGTGCTGCTTTTTATTTTCGGAGCAACGACGGTTTGTGCCGCCAGAACCTGCACGGCAATCAGCCCGGCAAGTAACAATGTGATTTTTTTCATATTACGTCGATTAGTATTTCACCATACCAAACGCCGCCCACAGGTATTGCGGGCAGCGTTTGGCATTCAGAGAACGTTGTTTCTAAAATAGAACGTATTCTTTCCCTAAAAGTTGCACCCGAGAGAGAAGCGCAACATGGTACGGGTGTTCATTTCGTTGATGCTGCTGTTTATGTAATTTACATCTGCTTTCACGAAAATGTTGGCATCGTTGCGTGTGCTGATTCTCTGAGAGTAAGTCACCGATCCGCCCAACCCCACATATTCGGCCGCCATATAGTTGATATCCACTTCATATATTCCCTCAATAATAGGATACTCGGGCGTGGTGCCTCCATAGGTGTAACCTCCGGAATGGTTGTACTGCAATGTCACGTCGCCTCCGACCAACAACCTCTTCATGTTGGCTCCCGGAAGCACAAAGTTGCCTTTGAGACCACCTGTGAATACAAGATTATTCACGTCGAGTGTCGAAACAGGCATCAGGTAGCGGTCGGCTATATCGACGACCCGTGCCCCGAGATCGAGCCGTGCGATGTATTCACCTCCGTCGCGGTTCAGCACGGCTGCGTAGTCGGCCGACGCGGTACGCGTGCGGTATGTCGAACGAATCGATTTGGAGATCGTGAAATAGGCGGGCGGAGTGGCTGTATTGTCATATTTATTGACATACTGTATGCCGTCGATATTCCGGTCGCGGTAACACAGGCCGAGGTGGTGGGTTAGTTTACCCTGTTTGGTGTATATCATCAGGCCGGCCTCGCGTATATCTTCCCTCACCGTACCGTCGCGCTGCGGAGTGCTGCTACCAGTAGTGACATCTTCAACTTTATAGTCGTAGCTCGCACGCACGACCAAAGCGAGGTAGTCGTCGGCAAAACCGTATTGCAGGCCTCCTCCCACATTGTCGCCATTGTAGTCGATGGAGCGACCCGACCCCACCTTCATTATCGCATTACCCAGGCCGTACATATTGTAGTACCTAACGTAATTGCTCGAAAGGTTCAGACCCATCGAAGCCTCTTCCTTTATAGTGTAATAACGGAAATTGGCTCCTATATGGTGTTTGTCCGAAACCGACCACAGGACTGCAGGTTTGAGGTCGAACTGCAGGAAGTCGTTTTCCGTACGCGGGTCGCGCTGCTTAGCCCCTGTGGAAGCACGGTATGTCCCGTCGATACCTATCGTGAGTTTATTGGCTATCAGTGGCACAGCCACTTTGAACTGCATCGTGTAATGCTGGTTATTCCAGTTACTCAACAGCGCACTGTCGACCGTATAGAAGGGCATGCCGCGATACGGGTCGATCAACGAGGCATTGAATCCCGCATCCTTGATCTGGTCGCGGTCATATGAGAATTTACCCCATGTAAAGACTTTCCCCACCAGGGCCGTACCTTCGGTCGCAAAAGCGAGGGTATTGATCCTTGATCCATCCTGTGAGCGGTGGTAGTCTCCCCAAAGCGTCTTGTAGCCGCCTTCGACTTGGGCGTAATTTACCGGAGAATCTAGGAATGCGCCGGCAGCATTGGGCGATTGTAACCACAAACTGCGCAATTTCATCAACTCGTATGCTGCCGGGGTATTGGTGGGCACCGTACTTTGCGCTTGGATGGACACTGCGGCGAAACCCGACAGGAACGCACATCCCGCATATTTTATAATGGCTCTTTTCATCTGATTTTCTGTTTTGTGCATTTTCCGACCTATTTTACCTGAGGGTGTGGTTCCACGAAGGCATCTTCGTGTCGTAACGCCTCAACTGCGGAGTGAGCATGCGGTCGAAGTCGTCGGTGCTGTTGTTGGTGTCCATTAATTTAGGCGATCCATCGGGAAGTGTCTCCCCTTCGATCATCTTCCGGCATACGCTTAACCCGCAGTAGGTCGCACCCACATAGGTCATACCGGCGTCGAGGACGCTCGGAATGCGCTTGGCGGCAAGCATCGTTTCATTATGGCCCGCCTCCACTGCATCTAGAATATAACGTATCGGCAGGATGGCATACCAGGTGGTTCCAGTAGCCTGCTGCGATTTCTGACTGGTAATGGTGGCAGGATCATAGGTCTCGCCTGCGGGAACGCGGAACAGCGCGTAGGCTCCGCCAAAGACCGACGTAAGCCACTGGGGTACGGTACCTATGGCGGCATTGCCATTATAGAAGACATGGGACATATTGTCCGCCGCATAGTCATATAGCGGATTCCCCATGCAGAACTCAAACTCGGCCGAGGTGTTGTCCGTCGGCGAGGCGTTGTTGGCAGCCTTGTGGTTGGTAGCCCGCTGCGCCATAACACACGATTCGCCAGGTTTCAGCGGGTAGTCGTCACCGTCGCCGGGGAATTTCCACACACGGCTACAGAACACATTGTCTTTCGTGTTTACCCCGTCGGGCCATTTCGGAAGCGTCGTGGTGGCCGTCATGGGAACGATATCGCAGAAATAAAGCCCGTCGAGATAGATCGTCTCGCCATCTTCCGAGTTGTTGTAAAGTTCGTAGAACTGGTCGAAAAGATAGCTGCCGCCGGTGTTGGACTTGCTGTTGGCGAAATAGACCTCCTTAATGATTATAGGGCTGGCGATAAGACCCTTCACATCTATTTTCACTTGGGCCACATTGTCAAGCACCTCAAGTCTCATCGAGTCGCCGGCCATAGTGTAGGCCAAATCGTCGCTGCCGATCTTCTTGCCTTTGATCGACACGTTGTACACACCGGGAATCAGGTTGGGCACACGCACCTTATTGTCGGCTCCGAGGGTGGCTTCCACTTTATACGTCTCGTTATTGTTGGTGCAAGTCACCGTGAGGCCTTCCAGGCTCGTCACCGTTTCCACTTCCGAGATCCCCTCGACATTGACATATAAAGGCGTGATGTCGGAGACGTCCCCGGCCTCCCTGAACGAGTCGCAAGCGGCGAAGGTCAGCGCCCACGCCGCGATTGCGGCAAATGAATATATAGTCTTTTTCATAATCGGTACTTATTTTATTTTTAACGAAAGCTCGAGACCGAAGAAGAAATTCGGGTTACGTTTCGTGTAACCGTAGCTCGTCGAACGGTAGTCGCGGTCGTACTGGTAGTAGCGGAACATGTTGTTGGCGAAGAACGAAACACGCATTACATCACGGATCTCCTTCGTGACATTGATGTTGAAGCAAAACAATGCCGGGTAGTCCTGCCGTACATAATTCATCTTCGTTACAGTCCTGAGCGTAGTGTTGAACTCCTGCTCGTCCTTCCGGCTAACCGGGAAGTCGTATACCTGTCCGTCGAATTTCGAGATATACATGACAGGGATCGAGTCGTTGCCGTATTTATACCAGTCGGAATCCTTCCATGTGGCCTCTACCGTAAGCGTTACGACAAAGCCGATCTCGGGGATATTGTGCGTCAGTCGCACCGATGTCGTCGCCCGCTCCCAGTAGTGCTTCTCCATCTCCTGCTGGTAAACGCCCACATGGGTCTGGTTGGCGGCTTCACCGCTCCTTCCGTCGTAGAACGAGTATTCTTTGTTGTAGCTCTCAGTCCTCATCCAGGCCCCGTTGACAGCCACGGCGGTGCGTATGGCGTCGAAACGTCCCAGATTCAGATCGAATTCCACTCCACGCGAATTCAAAACCCTGTTGTTGGTCGGGGTCATGTATTTCAAAAGCACGTCGTAGGTGGCCGTTTTGCCAAGTGTGCCGTCGGCTGTGTTATATGCGTAGTTGTCGTATTGCGCGTGCTTGAACGTATTCAATGTGTTGGACATCATGTATCCGTTATCCATTTTTTCGTCGTAAGCCGTTACCGCCAGCTTATATTTGCCATATTTAAGGTCGAATCCGATCTCTGCCTTGCGGTTTTTCGCAATTTCCAGATCGGCATTATGGGGATCGAATATACGGGTGGTAGCGATCAATATCTTCTGGTCGATAGCGGGGTTACTGTAGGTATTCACGTTCACCATATCGAAGTAAACCGCATCGGGGTACAGATACAGCAATGTGGGCATTTTCCCCTGTATACCGTAACCGCCGCGAAGCGTCAGCCAGCCGGGAATGACATCCACACCCAGGTTGACACGCGGAGAGACCAGACCGCCCGCTACAGATACCTTATCGTAACGTACACCGGCCTGCAGGGTGATTTTGTGCTTGCCCAGCGCGTAACTCAGGTTCTCCTCTGCGAAAAGTCCGAGTTGGTTTATGTACGGGATTGCGGAATAATTTTTCTGGCGGTGCGAACCGTAGTTGACCGTGAGATCCTTCCTCGGAGCCGACGGATAGTCGAAAGTAAGTCCTTTCCCCTCGTTTCCGTCGGATTTGGCGTCGGCACCCAAAACGATGCGATTATTGAGTTCGCCCCATTTCTTGAACAGCGTGGCGGTGACTTTGCCGTAAAGGTTAATCTCGCGGCCTTCGATATTGTAGTTTCCCACATAACTCGACGGCAAATAGTAAGCGTAGTCGTCTATGGCCGAGGCGGGAATATTGGTTATCTTGTTGCCGTCCTTGTCGTAAACATCAGTGGCTGCATTGTTGGAAACAACGGCACCGTCGACAAGGGTAGTGGAAAACCCCACGCCGGCATTGCTATACCCCTGCTGCGACCAGCTGTCGCGGGCCATATAGTTGGCCGATGCCACATAATATATATTTTTGAGCCATCCTGCATCTTTAAACGTCAGCATACCGTTGGTCGTGAGTTTCACTCCGCGGTCTTTGCCCCAGTACGCGCGGCTCATCTGTGTATCGTCGGGATTGCGCTCCTGTGCCATTTTACCGTAGAGGAAATCCACGGAGGTGTTGGAACGCAGGCGGTTTCTGAAAAATATGTTGGAATAGAGCAGTTTTCCCGAAAAACGGTCGTAGTAGCGGTAGCTTGCCGCGGGATCGTTGACATTGTGGGCATAGTCTGCGCTGAAATTGAGCGCCCCATGCCTCTCTCCGAGATTATATCCGGCAGCAGCCGCAAACTGGTAAAGATTGGGATTGGTCTTAACGTTAATTTTCAATGGTTCGCGCCCTGCTTTGGAGTGGATCACCACTGCACCCGACGTAAGGTCGCCATACTGTGCCGAAGCGATACCCCTTATCACCTCTATCGACTCGATATTCTCGACCGATATTCCCCTCACGTCGACCCCGCCTCCCGGTACGCTTCCCGTAGCACCCGTGGTGGCGCCATCCAAACCGGGAGCCTTCTGCAGGTTGGCATTGTTGGACATTGGCGACCCGTCCTGTATGATCGCAACCCCCATGGCATTCAACTGTGACTGATCGGAAACAGAATTGGATGTGGATGCCGTAGATACATCGCGGATGGTAATCTGGCCGGAGAAACTGAGGTTCTGATTGCGCGTGATGCCTCCGGGCATGAGCGATAACACATCCTTGAGGCTTGTGGCCTGGAGGTGGTCCATCGCCGTGCGCGAGATGTTCGACGCCGTACTCTGCCCGGCCTTGTTGTTCTGCGCGGTGACTACCACTTCCTTTACACGGAAGTTGTCGTCCTGCATCACCAACTCGATGTTTATGTCGCCTTTGACATTGATCATCGTGTCGATAGCCACCTTGCCTAGATACATAACACTCAGCGTAGCGCGCCCGGAAGGCACGTTTGACAGGTTGAACGCTCCCGACTTGTCGGTAGTAGTATGTAACGAATAATCTTTTATCGATACCACCGCATATGCCAACGGTGTGGTCTGCACCATATTCGTTTGTTCGTGGATAATGCCATGTACGCTGAACGTGGTCTTTGCGCCCTGTTGTGCAAATATGTTCGTCGCTCCCAGAGCTAACAGAAGCGCAAACATCAACATAAAGCTTGCCCTGGAGGCGTGTGCTTTATCGTTTCTGTGATTGGTCGACGTTTTTTTCATCTATTTAAATACATTATTTGGTTAGGCCCTGTTATCATAACAACAGGCAGGTAAAAATAACAATATATTTATTTAAAATCAACCATTTCGCCGTAAGTTAATTTTATAACAATTCTATTTGGTCGCTGAAATACATGTTATATATTGGTTTACAATAATTTATTAGATATAAAAGTATTCGTTACGCCCGGTAATAATTAACATTTATTTAATCTCATCATGCTATGATTCCGCCACTTTGGAGTAAAACGCATGCTATGCCAGGCTCTTGGAAACTGTTTAAATTTCCAATGAAAAATATTTAAAGTAATTCATTTACATGATACAGAATGCGGTTCTGCCGTAACTTTCGGACCGGTCCGAAATTCCGCGTCCATCTTTCTCTATATTCCCACATGAAAATAAGACAAACCCCGAAAAGTTTATCAGGCCGTATTGCGATTCCCTGTGGAAAAGAGTACCTTTGTTGATTAATAACTATGTTATCCGGATGGAAAAATTCATTATAGCAAACGGTTGCGCATTGCGAATAAGCGACACCGTCAAAGGCTCCCCCGCAATAGTACTTTTGCATGGTTACCTCGAAACGCTGGAGGTATGGGAAGATTTTACAAAATTGTTATTCCCACATCTTCGGGTTATTGCAATCGACTTGCCGGGACACGGCATATCGGAGGTCATGGGTGAGGTGCATACAATGGAGTTTCTGGCCGACACCGTGGCAGCCGCATTGGAGGTGGCCGGTGTGGAAAAATACTATCTGGCGGGGCATTCGATGGGCGGATACGCCGGGCTCGAATTGCTCGCACGCCATCCCGGGAGGCTGCTCGGCCTTATTTTGGTCAATTCACATCCCTATCCCGACTCCGAGGCAGTAAGCCGGAATCGCGAGAGGGAGATAGAGATGATGCTGGCCGACAAAAAAGACCTTATAGCCCGTCTTGCCGTGCCCGACCGTTTTGCCCCGGAAAACCTGCGCCGGATGAAATCCAGGATAGCCGACCTCGTTGAGATGGCGGCCGTTTGCGATGACCTCGGAACGGCGGCTCTCGTTCGTGGCATGGCAGCACGCCGGGATACCACCGAAGTTATGAGTCGTAGCGGCGTGCCGTTGCTTTTCGTGCTGGGCGACCAGGATATGTATATACCCATGGAAAAAGTGGAGGCGATGCGCCTGGCCGCTCCGCAAGCTACGGTGGCGGTCATTCCGCACACGGGCCATATGAGTTTCATTGAAGACCCCGCCGCCTCGGCCGAAGCGATATTGAAATTCACTGGAGTGGAAATATCCGGCAAAATAGACACGGTTGCGGATTGCGGCAATCAGGAGGAGTAATAGTCTGTCAAAATTTCCTATGAAAGATATTGTAAATTCTTCCGATGCTGCTTTTGTCATGAAAACCCCGTTACATAGAACACCGCTATGCGCCTCGATTTTCACGCCAAGATCATCCCGAAATCTATTTAGATATACTTACCATAGGAAATTTGGACAGACTTTAAGGAAAATGTTCTGTTATGATTAAAGAAATATCGGCCCATCGTTCGATACGCCGTTTCAGGCCCGATCCGGTGCCGGAAGAGGTGCTGAGGGAGATTCTCGAAGCGGGCGTACGCGCGTCGAATACGGGAAACATGCAGTGTTACAGCATGGTGGTAACGACCTCTCCTGAGTTGCGGGAGGCGCTTGCCCCCTGCCATTTCAACCAGCCGTGCGCACGTCAGGCTCCGGTGGTGATCACATTCTGCGCCGATGTTCACCGCTTCAGTTTGTGGTGCAGGCAACGTGGGGCGGAACCGGGTTACGATAATTTCCTGTGGTTCCTCAACGGGGCTACCGATGCTCTGTTGGCATCGCAGAATATTGCGTTGGAGGCCGAGGCCCACGGTCTGGGGATCTGTTATTTGGGCACGGCTATCTATTCCGCCGAAAAGATAGCCGGAGTTCTCGGCCTCCCGGAAGGGGTGGTCCCGGTGACGGCTGTTGTGATGGGCTATCCCGACGAAACGCCGGCTCTCACACCGCGATTGCCGCTGGAAGCCGTGGTGCACAGGGAGCGGTACGAAGACTATATGCCTCAGACGATAGATGCGCTATGGAAGGAGCGGGAGGAGTCGGACGAAACGGCGAAATTGTTGGAAATAAACGGCATGGATAATCTCGCGCAGATATTCACCGGAAGACGTTATACCAAAGAGGATAATCTTGTTTTCTCACGCGGCTATTTCGATTTTTTAAAAAAGCAAGGATTCTTTAACCAATAGTGGATTACCTGAGGCCTAAATCGTATTGCGGCATTCGCGGGACGGTCATCGTTTTGCGGATTGTCGCGGTATTGTTTCTGGCGGCGGGATGGAACTCATGCAGCGTTACCAGGCGGGTGCCGCAGGGCAGCTACCTTTTGACGAAGGTCGATATTAAAAGCGACAAGCACGCCCCGCGCGACGAAAGGGTGGCGGTGGCCGACCTCGACCGGTACATACGCCAAAGCCCTAATAAACGCCTTCTGTGGATGCCGTTCTATCTATGGAGTTACAACGCCGCAAATCCCGAAAGCAACAGCGCTGCGAGTCGTTTTCTGCGCCGGATAGGAGAAGAACCGGTGCTGCTCGACACGATGTTGGTAAGCCGGTCGCTGGCCAATATAGACACCTATATGAAAACCCGCGGTTTCTTCAATGCGCGTGAAGAGGTGACGATTGATACCACCAGACGCAAGAAGGCGAAAGTCTCCTACTCCATAACGCAGGGCAAACCTTACCGCATAGGCAGGATCAGTTACGACTTCAAGGATGCTGTGGTGGGCGAAATGATTATGCAGGACAGTGCGCGGACACTGATCCATAACGGCGATATTTTCAGTGTGGTAACGCTCGACAACGAGCGGCTCCGGATAACCGAGGCCCTGAGGGATAACGGCTATTACAATTTCTCGGTCAACAACATAAGCTATGTTGCCGACTCTACCGTCGGCGACCGCAAGGTCGACCTGCGGATGGTCGTGAAACAGTATCTGGCAGGTTATGACGGGCAGGGCAATCCCAGATATGAAAACAGCACGATATACCGTATCAGGGAGATCGTCATACACCCTAACTTCGATCCTGCGTCGCAGACCGGGGCGTCGGACACGGTACGCTATCTGGGGCTTAACATTGTCTACGGGGATATCCCGGGAGTGCGAAAAGAGATACTCAGACGGGCAATCAACCTATATCCCAATTCGCTGTATAGTGTCGAGGAAGTCAACCGGGCCTATGGAAGTATTATGCGGCTGGGATACTTCAAAAGTGTCAATATTTCTTTTACGGAGGTTCCGGATACTGTGGCCGGACGCAATATCGTGACTTTTGTATCGGACAACGATTCGCAGGTCGCCACTACGAGCGAGGATTACCTGTATTGCACGATATACTGCACTCCGGCCCTGCGCCAGAGCTACAAGATAGAGATGGAGGCGAGCACGACGTCGAATTACAACGAGATTTCGGCTACGGTGGGGTACCAGAACCGCAATCTGTTCCGTGGGGCCGAGTTATTCGACGTAAGTATCAAGGGCGGTTATCAATTCATCAGGGCCCAGGAACGCAGCAACTCTTATGAGATAGGCGGGGTGACATCGATATCGTTCCCGCGGTTTATTTCGCCTGTCAGGATCGACAGGTATAACAGGCTGATGAATTCGCGCACCAAGGTCGAATTTTCGGTCAATGCCCAGCACCGTCCGGCCTATCACAGGATTCTTTCGGGGGCAAGTTACGGCTTCCTGTGGTCGAATAACATGGAGAGTTATTCACTCAAACCGATAGACGTGAGCGTGATAAAGATGAACTATATCGACCCTGAGTTTATCAAAAGCCTGCAAAATAAATATCTGCGCAACAGCTACACCTCACAGATGATGGCAGGTATTTCAGGGAGTTACGTATTCAACAACCAACTGCGTAATGTGGGGCGGGATTCGCGAATGGTGCGTATCAACGTCGAGACGGCCGGGAACCTGCTGTATGGTCTCTCTGAATTGTTCATGCAGAAGAAAGACAGTACTTATCATATATTCGGAGTGCCATATTCGCAATATTTCCGCGTGGACTTAAGTTACAGCCGCAGGTTTATGATGGGCCCTAAGGGTTCTATCGCGTTCCGGCTTTACGGCGGCGGCGGATTGGCCTACGGCAACTCCATGTCGATACCATTCGACCGCCTGTTCTTTTCGGGTGGTAGCAACAGCATGCGCGGCTGGTTGGCCCGGACGTTGGGCCCCGGATCGGTTCCCGTCGCCTCGTCGTTGTATCCCAGTCAGCTGGGCGACCTGAAGTTAGAGGCTAACATCGAGGCGCGTTTTCCGGTATGGGGTCTTTTGCACGGAGCCATATTCTTCGACCTGGGCAACATATGGAATATAAAGAACCAGCCCGATTCGCCGGAAGGAACATTCCGTTTCGACAGGTTCTACAAACAATTGGGATTCAATACAGGGATCGGGGCGCGTATCGACGTCAGCTATGCTATATTACGTTTCGATTGGGGGATGCGGCTTTATGATCCCAATCTGCCGGGCGGCGAACGCTGGACACGCAAGTTTAATTTCGGAAATACCGCCCTGAATTTTGGCGTAGGGCTTCCGTTCTGACGACTACCGGGCAGTATAAGCCGGCAGCCGTTCTTTAAGAGTCTGTCTAATTACCCGATGGGTAATTAGACAGACTCTTAAAGGTATATTATCCAACATGACTATAATGAACATTATGGGAACATCGACAAACAAATTTTGCCAGAGTTGCGGTATGCCTATGGCAAAAGACCCTGCTGGCGGAGGGACCAATGCCGGCGGGAGTAAAAATGAAAAATATTGCAGTTACTGTTATCTGGATGGCAGTTTTACTTTTGATGGTACGGTCGTGGAGTTTCAGGAATTCTGCCGGGTGAAGATGGTGGAAGGCGGTATGTCGCGCCTGATGGCCTGGCTCTTTTCACGAAATATGAAACGTCTTGAACGCTGGAGATAGCAAAGTGATTTTGCCTGATCCCGGGTATTTATACAGCTATGCGTAACAGGATCGAACGGGAAAAACGTACGGTCGGGATAATGGTCCGGCTCTATTGCCGTCGTGTCGAGGGTAATCGTGAATTGTGTCCTGGATGCAGCGAATTGCTTCGCTATGCTTATGAGAGGCTTGACCGTTGCCCTTATGCCGATTGTAAACCAGCCTGTAAATATTGTCAGACCCATTGCTACAAACCGGCCATGCGCGAACATATCCGCCGTGTGATGCGCTATTCGGGGCCCCGGCTTATGGTTTATGCTCCGTGTGAGGCTCTTGGGCACATGATATCATTTTTCTGCCACGCTAACCGGCGGAATAGCAGGTAGGAACCCGTTTCTTAGAAGCTGTTTGGATTTGTTGACGAGATTATTTTATATCGTTTTGCCGGTGATTTCTCGCGGTGGGCTGAGGTGAATAGCATCCCCTGTTTAACGAACCACACCGCTGGAAAGCGCGGAAAAGAGGATAAAATAACGGGATTAATAAATTTGAAGTGCCCCCCAAAGTTGGACAAAACTTTTGGGGGGCACTTCAATTCAAAACAGCTTCTTATTTTGGGTAATGAGGTAGCGATGTCAAAGCAACACTTTTTTGGCATCGCTACCTCTGTATTTTAATCCACAATAAAACCCGGTAAATCAGGGTTATCCCTACTCATTGAATTTCCAGACGGACCACAGGCTGCTCACAGCGGGACTGAAGAGGATATCGGGATTCTGTATTATGCCGCTATGCTGCTTAGATACATTTAAAGGCACCTCATCTTTGATGTAACTGAACATGTCGCCGTAGGTCACATTACCGCGTGTTTGCTGCAACTTCCTAAGTAGGCAACTGGTAAACATTCCATGTGAATTGAGGTCGTCGGGCAAAGCATACTGGGTGTTGCTTGCGGCAGAGAATATAACGATATTTCCGCTGCCGTACCCTACTTTTGGAACTATGCCCACGCCGCGAACCTCTGCAATATAGTCGCCCTCACGTCCCTGACCCGTAAAGCAGGCATCGAGAAACACCGACACGCGCCGGCTGGGGTATCTGGTCAGGGCACTGTAAAAGTCGTCGAGCCGGTAGCCATTCCTTACCCCGCTCACGTCCACCGGCATCAGGTAAGCCTGCTTGCTCTCCGGATCGGGCATCCCATGTCCCGCGTAAAACACTACTATTTCCGCCTTGCCCCGACTATACTGGGCTATATTCGAAATCTTATCGACCGCCTCTTTCATCTGGCCGGCTGTGGCATTTATGAGCAGGGTTATATTTTCACGCGGAATACCCAATGTTTTCTCGGCGTAACCCGCAAATATACGGGCGTCATTGGCGGCATACTTCACCTGTGAGTACTTCGAGTAACGTTCGTTACCCACTACCAGAGCATAGGTGTCCGGTTTCTTACGCCCCGTCTCGGGAATGTCGGTATCTATCTGAGAACGGCCTACGGTGACAGTCGTCGACTCCACCATAGGGGAACTGTCGGTAGCACTGCCCCCGATAACTTCGGCAAGACTTACAGCCTTGAAGTTGTCGTCTATTTTCACCTGCCTGTAGGCATACTTGTCGGCTATACTCCATACGAACTCCTTGCGGCTCCTCCTTTCGCTGAGCCCTATCTTCGAAAGGACCATCTTGTCCTCCCCTGTGAGCGCATCATGGACGGGGGTAAAATCGGCACCGAAAAATTCCACCGATTTCCAGTTGTCGTAAAGCGACTTTGCATCCTTAACCTCTCTGACCTTGATTACAATCTGCCCCAGCGAGGGAAAACTGACAAGGAATGTATTGTTGTCGGCATCGTATTCGCTCAATGTTGCCTTCGATATCTCGTTGGCAAATTTGGGCGACGTCACGTAAGAGGCCACCGCAGCAGGGAACAACTCCTTGACCTTGGCCTCATATGTCGACGGGTTCACCCGCCGCTGATAATCGGAAGTACTTTCGTACTGCGATTTTTTTTGCCATCCGCTTAACTTGTCGTTGATATATTGCTTTATGTGTTCGCTCGCCGTCAGCACTTCAGGATTTGTCCATTTGCCGTCCTTATACAGTCTGTCAAGATTGCTCTGTGCCGTAGAGTTCCCGCTTTCGGCCGCTTTCTTCCACCAGTAAGCTGCCAGGGTAAGATCGCGGACCACCCCGTCGCCATTATAATAACACGAGCCCAGATTATTCTGACCGCTCGCGTTCCCTCCTTCCGCCGACTTGCGATACCACTTCACGGCTTCAGATATATCTTTGGTCACCCCGTTGCCGGTCTCATATAGATACCCAAGACTGCATTGTGCATCCACATTCCCCGCTTCCGCTGACTTGCGGAACCATTTTACAGCTTCTACGCTGTTTTTAGCCGTACCTTCGCCATCCCTGTAATAAATACCCATGCGATATTGGGAAGAAGCATTGCCCTGATCGGCAGCCTTGCGATCCCATGAAAAAGCCTGGGCGTAATCCTTCGACACACCCCGCCCATTATAATACATATATCCTAACCAGCTCTGAGCCATTGCATGACCCTTATCCGCCGCCTTTTTGAATAAATAAAATGCCTCAGCCTGATCCTTGGCAATACCAGTCCCGTTATAATAACACTGGGCTAAATTGGTAAGCCCGTATACATTACCCTGATCCGCCGATTTCCGGTACCACTTCACAGCCTCCTGCAAATCTTTAGTGCCCCCATTGCCTTCCTGATAACAAGCCCCCAACCAACTCTGTGCGTCGGAACTACCCGCCTCGGCCGACTTGCGAAACCACTCGACCGCCTTCACAAAATCCTGCTCTATACCATACCCGTAGTAATAACACACCCCGAGCATCCTCGAAGCATTGGTATGCCCCTGCTCTCCGGCTTTCCTGTACCAGTATGCGGCCTTGGCGTAATCTTTCTCTACCCCCTTGGCATCATAATAATATATACCCATCCTGTTCTGTGCATACATATTACCCCGCTCGGCAGCCTTCCGGTCCCAATATATGGCCTGAGAGTAGTCCCTGTCCACACCCTCGCCGGAATAATAACACGACCCCAGCCAACTCAGGGCATTGACATTATCCTGCTCGGCCGACTTGCGGAACCAATACACGGCTTTAGCATAATCCTTGGCCGCATTCGTGCCATTGTAATAGTTAAGCCCCAACTGCAACTGGGCCTCCGGATCCCCGGCATCGGCCTTGAGTTGCAATGCGATATGACTCTGACCCCTTTGGGCCTCCTGTCCCCATCCCGCCACGGAAAACAGGACCAGAAACGTTGTAAATATTATCTTTTTCATCGCCTGAGATAATTATATCATTTGCAAAATGTCTGCTCGAGTCCCCCCCCCCGGACGTTAAGTAATGAAACTTATTACAGTTTTGTGACAAAAATTTTAGAAACAGTTTCTGAAGGAATCCGGATAGACTTTATATCTATACAGAAATGATAGGACAAATTTCTGACTGCCCCATGAAATCTGCTCAAATGTACGCCACTACAGCACAAACCTCATATAGTTGGATGATTTGCGACAAACGCAGAGTCACAACCCCGAATTCATTCAGATTGGCAGGAACAAGTCGCACAAAGTCGTCGCCGGCATCACAAACCACATTACGCACCCCCGAGAACATCTTGCTTATTACCAGGCATGTGCGTTCAGGCATGCCATAACCTACATCCAACCCCTTCATTACAACAATGGCGCCTTCATGGATTACCGGCATCATTGCGCGACTCTGCATTCTCGCAGCAAAGTCACACTCGACGAGCCCGGGTAACGAGATGTAAGCCGATGGTTCGAGCGGTTCCAAAACTCCACCGGCAACTGCCACGTCTACATCATAATACGGTACCGATACCTGCTTATTAATCCCATCATCGGCAAACATTCCTCCACCCTCGCCTGTAAGCAGCCATAATTTGTTTATAGCCGGGTACTTATCAACAATAAGCTGCGCCAATTCGCGGCTTATCCTGTTATTGCCTTTTTTAATTTGATACAGGTTTTCACTGCGGTTAAGCCCGATATTACGGGCAAAAGCATTAGTGGACAATCCGGTCCACTTTATAACTTTTTCTATACGCTGCCAATTATCTAACATTGCCCCCGAATTCCTCACAAATATATATCTTTATTTGTTGATAATACCAAAATTAAACCTCCTTTTTCAATAAAAAATTGCAGAGGCGTTTGCCAATGCTGTTTTCTTTATACGGATACAGGCATAATCATGGTAAAATAAAATTTATGCTACCACTTGCAGCTACACAAAGTAACTGTCTAAAAGCGACTTGGACTTCTTTCCACGTAAAATAAATTTCCCAGGAAAATATTTAGAGCCTGCCCAAATTTCCCATGGAAAATAGACAGGCTCTGAGAAATTGTTTAAATTTCCTATGGAAAATTTATAATGCTTTCCATAGGAAATTTAAACAATTTCTGAGTCCTTGCCAGTTGATTTTGCATGAAAATTGCATTATGCAATATAGAAATGTGCCTGAATTTTTACAGGAAACAGGCCGCGAATAAACAAAAACACTTCCCATATGAGATTTAGAAAAATTTTTACAGCGCAGATTTAGAACATTTTTTCACCCTTTCGGGATCATACTCCATGCCCCCGCGTTCGATAGCAGCCCTGCGTAACATCTTTGCGAGATCAGTATCTTTTCTGCCCGTAAGAGCCTCCCAGACACTTTTACGTGAGACCCCGAAATCTCTGGCCAATTTTGTCTGCTCGCCATTAGGTAACATGATACGCAGCATAATTTCTGTTTTATATACTTTTTGTTATCTTTACAGCGCGGTAACAGGTGTTACCAGCGCGCAAATATCGCAATTAAAAATCGTATTTGCAAATATTTCGCAATCAAACAACAATTAATTTGAACTTTTGTCATGAAAACAAGCGACAGACTGAGGCAATTGATTCAAAACAAAGGTGTAACACCTTATGAAATCAGTGCGAGCACCGGAATCGCTCCCTCAACACTGAGCCGTATACTCGATAATACGACTAAAAAGCCGAATGCAAAAAATATTAAATTGCTTGCAAATTATTTCAATATTAATCACGAATGGTTGGCCCGCGGCGAAGGTGAAATGGCACCCAAACCACAATCGGACATCCACGCCTCCGACATATCGTCATTACTTGTCTCGATAGATGCGGAGATGCGTAAAAAGGCCAATAAATATATAAAGGAGGCCGGCAAAAAATATGTTATGGCACAATTGAAGACTGGCGAAATGGTTCCGGTAGAAGCCATGAACTCACTGCTCCGGGAGAAAGACACCCAAATAAAGAATCTCAGCCAGATACTCGCCGACAAGGATCGTCTTATCGAACAGTTGACCGTCACGAAAACAGCCTATCCGGCGAGTCTGGAGCCCCAGCGCGTTAGCGACAATCAGGGGACCTATAAACCGGTGGAAAAAGATCCGGATAATAATCAGGACAACCAGAGTGGCGGGTTAACATAAGCGGCATAATTCGGATTTAATGCTATTCCGGTGGGGGTGGTGGGCGCGTTTCCCGAAGCAATCCCTGGCTGTATTTTGAGGGGAGGTAACGTATCAGGCCCCCCGGAGAACGGTGAAGACGGATTATGCCGTTTATGTTACACGCCCTAATGTCAACAGGTTTTATAGGGTATTAGCTATGTCTCATGTCGCTTCCTGGTCATAAATCTGAAAAAAATGCGGACCGAATTGCAGGAGTAATTTATTTTTCGCACATTTGTCGTTCGAAATCCTGAAAAGGATTATAGGAAGTTTAGACAGACTCTTAATGGCCCTGTAGTTTAATGGATAAAATGAAGGATTCCGGTTCCTTTGATATGGGTTCGATTCCCGTCGGGGCTACAGCGAGGGCGTAAAAAGCGCCCTGTAAATCAACGGCGCATTTTCTTATGGCATCGCTACCTCTTGTCGTCAACTGGAATATCGACCCGGTGTTTTTTCCCATAGGGTCGTTGGATATACGTTATTACGGTGTATCGTGGATGCTGGCGCTTTTCGCATCCATGTTGCTTTTCATGAATTTCGTAAAACGCGAAGGGTATTCCGAAAAAATTTTCGATTCCATTTTCTGGTACGCCGTACTCTCTACGATCATCGGGGCCCGTCTCGGGCATTGCCTGTTCTATGACCCGTTGCATTACCTGACGCACCCCATCGAACTGTTCTATTTCCGCGAGGGAGGGCTGGCCAGTCATGGAGCGGCCATAGGCCTGTTGGTGGGGCTGTGGATGTTCTCCCGCAAGAAACGTATGCCATACATCTGGTCGCTCGACAGGATTATGGTCGCTGTCGCGATAAGCGGCACGCTCGTCAGGCTGGGCAATCTGATGAATTCGGAGATTTACGGCGTGGAAACCACGCTTCCGTGGGGATTTATATTTGCCCGCAACGGAGAAACGCTTCCCAAACATCCTACGCAGATATATGAAGCCCTGTGCTACTTCGTTCTGTTCATTGTACTTATGTGGCTGTACTATGGCCGTGACCTGGCTCGCCGCAGGCCGGGACTGCTCTTCGGCATCGGGCTCGAAGGTATATTCGTCCCGAGGTTTTTTATAGAATATATAAAGAATCCGCAGGAAGCATTCGAACAAGGAATGTCGTTGTATATGGGACAGTGGTTGAGTATCCCGTTCATTGTCCTTGGGATAGTGGTTATATTTAAGGCGTTACAGAAACCTGAACTGGTGCCACAACCGTTGGATAAGATCAAGAAAAAAATTCCGGCACCCGATAATACAAAGAAAAAAAGATGAAACCTGTCTCCAAAATATTATTTAACACCTTGGTGTTGAGGCAAAGTGTCAACCTGCCTCAATTGGGTTCATTGCAAATAGACATCCACCCGGCAACGATGCATTCGAAGACCAGGCTGGTGCCTCCTTATACCAGTATTACCTTTTCCCGGAGCCAGAGCAAACATTTCCCTTCTTTTGTCGATATTATAGCGCGTGAAGCCGCAGTGAGGGATGAACGGGCTAAAAGCATCTACAAGCATTGGCTGGAGGAGGTTACCAAAGACGGCGTGGTTAAGGTCGAAAGTGTGGGAGAGTTCAAGGGTGAGTTGTTTACCCCCACCGAGGAGTTGATGGGCCTTCTCAATCCTGCGGGAACTTCGCCTAAGGCTACCATAAAACTAAAAAAGGTGGTTGAGCCGGGTAAATTGGTGGCAAGATTGGTGATAGTGGCGATGCTCGTGGCTGTGGCGGCTTTTTTCAGTTGGCGTTATATCATGAGAGATAAACTGGCCGAAAAGGACAAAATTGCCCATAGCGTTCCCGGCTCGAAGGGCAATGATGGGTTCGACATGCGTGACATCGAGGTAAACGATCTGGAGGCCCGCAAGAACGATACTTTAAAAAAAGACTCGGTGCCGACTGTTTCCGAAGTTATAAAAGCTACATTGGACAAAGACACCACGGCCAGTGGCGGTGCTGCATCGCAAACGACAATTGCGACTGCAGCCACAGCTACGGTACAGTCGCCCCAGGAGAGTGCTCCTGTAGCTACGGGTAGGTCTTATTATGTAATGCTGGGGGTATTTTCGCTTGAGGAAAATGCCGACAAGTATATACGTCAGACACGGGCAAACGGAGGTGACACGCTGAACTACAATAAATTCAGGATGAGTAATGGCCGTTACGGCGTTTCGATCATGACATGCCGTTCGGAGAAAGAAGCCATCGCCAGGCGCGACGCCTTGAAGAGGATGATCCCCGACGTATGGGTTTACAGCGAAAAAAATAAGTAAGTATCGGTTATCGCCAGAAGCAAAGACAATATTTATTTCTCAGGCACGCCGGCATTTGTGCCGGCGTTGCCGTATTAAGAGTCGCAGAGCCTGTGCGACTACCGGTAATCAGAGAGGCATACATTTTTAAGTAATGCTCAACAATTATTGGGATATTCCAGGGGCTATGATTTTTTGTTTTATCAATATTTTTTGAGATTCTTTCGAGCGTCTTTTATTTTTTTCATCAGTCACTTGGCCCGCCAAGCTCCTTTTTCAAAAATCAAAATCCATCTCGAAATAATTCTCAAATAATATCACAATAATTATTTCACATTACTTAATAACCGCATAAGATGGATTTTATCAGCGAATTGCAATGGCGGGGCATGATCCACGACATGACCCCCGGAGTGGAGGAACAACTAAAGAAAGAGATGACGACGGCCTATGTGGGCATAGACCCTACGGCCGATTCGCTCCATATAGGGCATTTGGTGAGTGTGATGATGCTCAAACACCTGCAGCGTTGCGGCCACAGACCGATAGCCCTGGTAGGAGGCGCCACGGGAATGATAGGCGATCCTTCAGGCAAATCACTGGAACGCAGCCTGTTGGATGAACCCACGTTGCGTCACAACCAGGAGGCCATCAAAGCGCAACTATCGCGGCTGCTCGACTTCGAAAGTACTGCGCCGAACGCCGCGATACTGGTCAACAACTATGACTGGATGAAGGAATTCTCGTTCCTCGGTTTTATCCGTGATGTGGGCAAGATGATCACGGTCAATTACATGATGGCTAAAGACTCGGTAAAAAAGCGTCTGAACGGCGAGGGGGAAGGCATGTCGTTCACCGAGTTCACCTATCAACTGGTGCAGGGCTACGACTTCCTGCACCTGTATGAGAATTATGGCTGTAAGATTCAACTTGGAGGATCGGACCAGTGGGGCAACATCACCACGGGAGGCGAGTTGATCCGGCGCAAATCCGGTGGCGAAGCTTATGCCATAGTTTGCCCGCTGATAAAAAAATCGGACGGCACAAAATTCGGGAAAACGGAGTCGGGCAACGTATGGCTCGACGCAAGGTATACGTCGCCCTACAAATTTTACCAGTTCTGGCTCAACGTGAGCGATGAAGACGCCCAAAGCTACATACGTATTTTCACGATGCTCGACCAGGCGACTATAGACACGCTGATCACGGAACATGCAAAAGCCCCTCACGAGCGCAGGTTGCAAAAACGCCTGGCCGAAGAACTTACGTGTATGATTCATTCGCGCGAGGAATACGAAAAAGCTGTGGAGGCCTCGCAAATATTGTTTGGCGGCGCCACAGCCGAAGCGTTGCGCAGGCTCGACGGGGAGACGCTTTTACAGATTTTTGACGGCGTTCCTACATTCGAACTGGCCTCTGCGGAACTTACGGATGGCATACCGTTCGTGGACCTTTTCGGCGAACGTCTGAAGGTATTCCCGTCGAAGGGAGAGACGCGCAAGTTGATACAGGGTGGCGGCATCTCGCTAAACAAGGAGAAAGTCGAGTCGCCCGACAGGCTGGTTACTCAGGCCGACCTTATTGCCGGGAAATACCTGTTGGTGCAAAAAGGAAAAAAAAATTACTACCTCATAGTAGCGCAGCAGTAGGAGTCTCTAAGAAACAGTTTCTCGGTTTGTTTGAAATGTCGCGCACGTTTTTCGGCCGGATGAATTAGACCGTAAGGTAAAAAGCATTATCTTGTGGCGGTAAAGCAAAGACGGGCTGGCGGATATGCCGGCTTGTAATGGCGGTGTATGGGCGTGATAATAATGATGTTCGGGCCGTTTTTGCAAAACGCTTTTCAATATTTCCACTATTATGGGTCTTATATTACCGGATAATTACAATAACCTGCTTGGATCGGTCGAAAATACGGAGAAGGCCATCAAGCACGTCAAGGATATGTTTCAGGACAATTTATCAGCGCAGTTAGCCTTGTTGCGGGTCACGGCGCCGATGGTGGTGCTTCAGGGATTGGGGATCAATGACGACCTGAACGGAGTGGAACGCGCGGTGGCATTCCCGATAAAAGACATGCAGGAACGTAAGGGCGAAGTGGTGCACTCGCTGGCCAAATGGAAACGGCTTAAGTTGGCCGATATGGGAGCACAACCGGGGCGCGGTATCTATACCGACATGAACGCGTTGAGGCCCGACGAGGAGTTGGACAATATACATTCGATCTATGTCGACCAGTGGGACTGGGAAAAAGTTATCACCCCGTCGCAACGCAACCTGGAATTCCTTAAACTGACAGTAAGACGCATCTACGAATCTATAAAAGTTACGGAGAACAAACTTTATGTGGAGTTCCCTCAGATAGTGCCGCAGTTGCCCGAGGATATATTTTTCATCCATTCCCAGGAACTGCTCGACGCTTACCCTGCTTTGTCGCCCAAGGAACGTGAGGCGGAGATAACCCGGGTACACAAAGCGGTTTTTGTGATCGGCATAGGACATCCTCTTAGTAACGGCGAACAGCACGACGGCCGGGCAGCCGACTACGACGATTGGAGTACGCCCAATTCGGATGGATATTACGGGCTTAATGGCGATATATTGTTGTGGAACAGTGTTTTGAATAGCGCATTCGAGGTGTCGAGCATGGGTATCAGGGTCGACGAGGTTGCCTTGCGGCGCCAGCTTGCCGCACGTGGCGAGGAGGCGAAAAGCGAGTTATATTTCCACCGCAGGTTGCTCGACGGCGAGCTTCCTTATACTATAGGCGGCGGGATCGGGCAGTCGCGCCTGTGTATGTTTCTGTTGCGCAAGGCCCATATCGGCGAGATACAGAGCAGCGTCTGGCCCGGGGAGATGCGCGAGAGGTGTAAAAAATCGGGGATCGAGCTTGTATAAAGGAGTTGCGAATCGCCCTCCGGGACGCAATCAGGGCCGAAGTTAACCATAATTATAACAGACATACTGTAGAATACGTATCACGTAACCAAACCAAACACATATGAAAAGATTATTCGGAAGTTTGATCGTTCTGTTGGCGCTTTCCACCTCCCTGGTGGCTCAGATGCCGCAGATACCGCCGATCCCGGCAGACAAAGATGTCAGGGTGGGCAAGCTCGACAACGGGCTTACGTATTATATACGCCACAATGCCAAGCCCGAAAAGCAGGGTGAGTTCTACATCTACAACGATGTGGGAGCCATACAGGAAGAAGATTCGCAGGTCGGCCTGGCACACTTTCTGGAGCACATGGCGTTCAACGGCACCAAACACTTTCCGGGGAACAACCTCAAAAACTATCTCGAAACGATAGGCGTGAAGTTCGGAGCCAACCTCAATGCCGGAACCGGACAGGATATGACCGTTTACAACATGTCGAGCGTTCCTCTGCTGCGTGAGGGGATCATCGACTCGGTGCTGCTTATCCTGCACGACTGGTCTTACTTCATATCGTTGCTTCCGGAGGAGATAGACAAAGAGCGCGGAGTAATCATCGAGGAACTTCGCACAGGCAACGACGCCTCGTTCCGTATAAATGAAAAAACCAGCAAAACGCTCTACAGCAACACCAAATATGCTTACCGCAACATAATAGGCAACGAAGAGCAATTGCGTACGTTTTCTTACGACGAGTTGCGCAACTTCTATCACCGCTGGTACCGCACCGACTTGCAGACGCTGGTTATTGTCGGCGACTTTGACGTGGATGTGATGGAGGCAAAGGTCAGGAAGGTAATGGCCGACATTCCGCGGGTGGAGAATCCCGAGCCCAAAGTTCCGGTGATTGTTCCCGACAACGAGGACCCGCTGGTGGCGGTGGCTACCGACCCCGAGCAACCGCGCACGCAGTTCGAGATCTATATCAAGCGCGAACCGCTGCCCAGGGAGCTCAAGAATACGATAATAGCGGTAAGCTCCGATTATGCCTACGACATGATATGCGGTATAATCAACAACCGTTTTAACGACATCACCCAAAAGCCCAATTCCCCGTTCATCTCGGCCAGGGTTATGCAGGGAGAGATGCATCCTACGATGGATGTAATCCTGGTACGCGGCGTGGCCCGCGACGGTGAGGCTACCAAGGCGTTCGAAGCCGTTTACGCGGAGCTTGAGAAGGCGCAACGTTTTGGGTTCACACCATCGGAATTCGACCGCGTGAAGAGCGACATGATGCGTTCGGCACAGATGTCGTACGACAACCGCAACGACCGCCGCAGCCAGGAATTTATATGGACATATATAGGTAACTTCCGTGGCAACAGCGCAATGCCCGATGCCGTGACCGATTGGAAAAATGACAGTACGGTTCTTGCCAACATGAGCGTGTCGTTGCTCAATATGGCGGCTCCGCAGGCTATAACCGACCAAAACCAGGTGGTAATTATTGCCGCGCCGCAAAAAGAGGGATCCACGGTTCCATCGGAAGCCGACATTCTGGCAATAATAAAGAAGGTGCGGGCGGAAGAACTTACCGGATACGAGGACAGCGGGGTGAAGGAACCCCTGGTAACGGAGGCTTTGAAAGGTTCGAAAGTGAAAAAAACTTCGACCGATAAATTCGGAGCCACAATATGGACGCTGGCCAACGGCATCAATGTGGTGGTCAAACCCACAGATTTTAAAGCTGACGAGGTACGTATAAGACTCGACTCGTATGGCGGGTTGTCACAACTTCCCGACGGCTATTTCCCCACGGCGCCATTGCTGGCCGAGTTTGTCAGGATGTCGGGGGTGGGCAAATTTTCGGCTACCGACCTCGAAAAACAGCTTGCGGGGAAAGCGGTGAAATACACTCCCACAATATCGCAGTATAAGAACGGATTTTCAGGCAGTTGCTCGCCAAAGGATCTGGAGACGTTGTTCCAACTCTCCTACCTCTATATTGCAGCACCGCGTTTCAATGCCGACGACTTCACGGTAATGGTCGACCGCTACCGTGCCTCGCTGGCCAACCTGGAGAGTTCGCCCAACTATCAACTCGGCAAAAATCTCCAAAAAACGCTCTACGGCGACAATCCGCGCATGAGGATGATGGATACGGAGATGCTCGGACAATTGAAATTCGAAACGATGGAGAAAGCCTATCGGCAGATGTTCTCCAACGGCGCCGATTTCTCGGTTGTAATAACAGGTAATGTCAAGTTCGAAGAGTTACAGCCGCTTGTGGAGAAATACCTCGGATCTCTGCCCGTCGCCAAAAAGAAGATGTCGTGGAAAGACGACAAAGTTGCTCCGGTGAAAGGTATGGTGACGAACCGCTTCAGCATTCCTATGGAGGCCCCGAAGAGTTCTGTAGTGCTGGTATACAATGGTGACGAAAAATACGATCTGGAGAATACGATGATATACAGCATCCTCGACCAGATACTCGACATCCGTTGCACGGAATCGGTACGCGAGGAGAAAGGCGGTACATATGGTGTCATGGTGCAGGCTAAATTGAACGAAGTGCCGGAGGGTTCCTACGAAGTACTCATATACTTCGACACCGATCCGAAGATGTCCGACGAGTTGACGGAGGTTGTTCGCGAAGAGATGCGGAAACTGGCCGAAAACGGTCCGTTGGCAGAGGATCTTTCGAAAGTCAAGGAGTATATGACCAAACAGCGGGCCGACGACCTTAAGAAAAACCCGACCTGGATCGGAATTCTCGACTCGTATTATGTGAGTCATATAGATACATATGAAGGCTACGACGAGATTCTTGCCGGGATAGATGCCGCCAGGATCAAAGCCGTGGCCGCCAAGATACTTAAAGACGGTAATCTGGCTACCGTAGTGATGGAACCCGCCGCTAAATCGGAATAGCGCCCGGAAACGCCACAAAGAGGCGATATGGTTATGCGGTTGCCTATCTTGAGCGTTTTGCGACCGGAGTTGGGAAGTTTGCCTTCGACATAAACCGGGCGGTCCATAACGTGGCTTTGGTAACAAACAAATTCCGGAAGACTAAGAAAGTCTTCCGGAATTTGTTTGTCGGGAAGTGAACGATAGCGTTTGAGCCTGTCAGGTTTTCCTGTATAAATAGTCGCCCCTTAAAATCGTTCAACGCATTATTATTCAATATATTAATCATCTGAATATTTGGAAATATCTGCAGGGAATCGTATCTTTAGTGCATAAACCTTGCAGAATTTGCCATGTTGAAAAAGGAAAAGGATCGCGACCAGAGTTCTCTGTTTTTCGAGTTGTCAGACCAGCTTTCGCAGCAGCATCCTCTTTACCGGTTAGCCGGCAAGATCGACTGGGCGG
>JAVBMJ010000058.1:0-12195 GCA_031552535.1 Rikenellaceae bacterium | reverse complement strand
CACTTAGAGCATGTTTTGCTCGCAACGATTCATATAATTCAACAGTCTGTAAATTCAAATCGAAAACTCAAAATGCGCCTATAATGTATTTATTATGTGTGCGTTATGAGCTTTTTTGAAAAATCAACGCACCACCAGTGTTGATAAAACAAAAAATCATAGCCCCTGGAATATCCAAATAATTGTTGAGCATTACTTATGTAGACTGTTTTTGCAAAGACCGGTCTATAAGAGTCTGTCTAAATTTCCTATGGAATATATTATAAATTCTTCCGTGCCGCTTTTAGCGTAAAAATTTCGTTACATAGGACACCGCTATGCGCCTCGATTTTTACGCCAAAATCAACCCGAAATCCCTTTAAATATACTTTCCATTGGAAATTTAGACAGACTCTAAGTCTATCCGGTTTCTCATAAATATCCAGGCGGTATCGGCATAAAAGGCTTCCAGGTTCCGCCCGTATATAAAAGCCAGTGGCCGGAAATTTCCGGCCACTGGCTTTTAATGTACTAAAAATCAGAGATTATTCGATCCAGATAACGCCACCCCTACCCTATCTCGATGAGTCGTTCCTTACTTTTTTCCGGCAACGAGTCGTTCTTAGGCATAGAAATATTCAGCACACCGTGTTCCATACGGGCAGCGATTTTATCCTTCTCGATATTGTCCGGAAGGATCATAGCCTGTTGGAAACGACTGTAAGAGAACTCACGACGAAGATACTTTTCGTCTTTCTTGTCTCCTTTATCCTCCTTCTCTTCCTTTTTTTCCATCGACACCACCAACTGGTTGTCGTCATTGATCCTGATGTTGAAATCCTCGCGGGTCATACCAGGCGCGGCCACTTCGATACGGAATTCTTTGTCGGTCTCGGCGATATTGATAGCCGGAGCCGTCGAATTTGCCTTGATCATCCAGGCATTGTCAAAAAAATCATTGAAAATCTCGGGGAGCCAATGCCCCCTCCTTGCCGGTAACATAACTGTTCCTCCTTAACTTTTTAGATATTAAACAATATGAACCTGTTCCCAGGTCACCATAACCATTCAATATCCAAATTGCATGCCATCGGTTGAGGCTCTACATGCCGGCTATAATTCCAGTATCCGTTTAAAATTTCCCAGAGCCTCTTTTAGAAACCGTATATTCATATATATTATACTGTTAAGGATTAGATGGGAGTGGATTTATTCTCTTCTAAGACGGTAGTCGAGCCGTGAATCTATGGATTTCCCTTCGTTATCGAGTTTTACCAGTGTATTATGGTCGACAAAAGCGTAATAGCTTTTATCCGTTTTACCGTCATATCCCAACTCTACGAAGGTCAGGTCTTCCGAAGGAGTCCATTTGCCTTTCTCCACAAGTGGCGTACCATCACCCTGGCCACGGTATATACGTTGAAGCACATAAGTGTAATCGCGGTTAAGCGTCAGACTTACGTCTATTCCCGAACAATCTGCGCATGGAAACGTTCCAAGAAAATGCCCGGTATAGTTATCCAAAAGATCACTTGTCGATTTAGGTGTAGCCTCCGAACGACGGTTAACGACTATCGTCTGGATTATATTACCACCGGAGACAAAACTTATCCCGTTTATATTTTCAGATTTCTGAAAACCGAACAGCATAACAGGTTGCATCGAATAACTGAGCGGGTTACCTTTACGTAGCTCGAAATGGATAAAAATGTCATGGTCGCCTACCTTTTCGATCTTACCTAAAATTATATCAGTCTGCACAACCGTCGGACGCAGGGCTATGGCTACCACAAAATCATTAGTGAAATCGGGCTCAGCCGGTTTAAGGCCCATCGTACGGGCCATGCCCATTGCATTGTCGAATGACGACCGGTTCTGGAAAACAATAAATGCAGTGTCACGGGCGAGGGAATAGGTATTCTTCAAAAAATACCCCGTAATCGGCTTTGCTTTAAGCACAACATCCTGTCCGGATACAACGTCCTGATGCTCCGCCTTGGGGGACAATGATGACATGGTGGCGGAGCACCGGGAACATGAGACCACCATAGGCATGGCCAATAGAACTGACATGATGATTTTAACGATTCTCATAATACCTTTTTTAAGGATCATTTAGAAAGCTTCTTAGAAACTGTTTCTTACACAAATATACGAAAATACCTGCCTCATGATACCAAAAGCGGATATTTTTACGTCCCGGTCTCCTGGACATTATGCCAACGGACTATTTAGAAACCGTTTAATTTTCCTATGGAAGTTCAAACAGGTCCCTCTGTATGAATTATTAACATGCCGGAACCGCCCCACAGTCTGTCTGCACCATACGTATTTATTCTCCCGGTCTATAAACTTCGGCTCGCTCCCTGTGGTATATACGTTCCATTTCAGGTATCAAATAACAATCGTCGACAGCATATACTTTCTTACCCATAAAAAAGCCGTGTGGCGCTATGGCTTCGCGGCCGATGATGCGGTTAAGGGAATAAGCCACCATTTCGGCACAATAAAGTTTGCACGTATCGACAATATTGAACGCCGGGTCGAATGGCACCCCTTTTTCACGGAGACGCAATATTTCATCTACCCAGGCGTCACGCACAGCCTGAGGCTCCTTCAGCCGGTAAATAGCCACATCGAAATCTCCCCGTGGCATAAATGAATAGAGCGGAGACGCCTCTATTCCACCGACTCCCGTATAGTCGTTTGCCTGGGAGTGAAGCACCAGGAGAGTATCGGCCGGAGTACGGTATATTATCCCCAGGTGGCTGTATTTTTGCTCACGGACCCCTATTTTGCGGAACAATTCCGAATGCAGCGAATTGTTGTGGCGTAAGATAAGATCGCCGTTACGTATATCCATTTTCATAGCTGCGGCATCGAGCATGGGAAAGCGCCGGATATATTCGGTCTGGATCACACGTGCCGAATCGCGTATTTCGACAAAAGGAGACAAAGTGATTATCTCCTCCAGATTCTGTACCACCTTTGTTCCGTATTCTATGAGCGCACTGTCAGCCGGGACGGCCACATAGTCGCCCATCGTTATATCGAGAAAATAGCGGTGGGTGTTGAGTGCGTGCATCGAAGAGCGTATGCTGGAATCACGACTGTCAGACTGCATCCGGTCGATTTGCGACAGTTTCATGCAAAAAACGGTAGCCAATACGACTATAGCCGTGTATACCGCCACAAGAAGGATGTTCAGTATCTTATCAACCATACAGAATATATTTCTGTTATTATTGACATTGTTTGGGACATTAAAACAGGGATAGCCCGGATATATCAGAAAACTGCCTAATTTCCTTATGGGAAATTAAACAGTTTCTTAGAATCCGTAAAGCTATTATATGCAATACCAGGTATGGTTATTTACGCGCCACCTCGATTGTTTCATAACCCTCGACTATATCGCCTACGTGTATATCGTTGTAATTCTCGATATTGAGTCCGCATTCCATGCCGTGCGTAACTTCCTTGACATCGTCCTTGAAGCGTTTCAGCGAACCCAACTTGCCGGTGTACACAACTATACCGTCACGGATAATACGTATCGGTGTATGGCGGGTGATCTTGCCTTCGCGCACAATACAACCGGCAACCGTGCCCACTTTCGTGATTTTGAACGTTTCGAGCACCTCGACCGAACACACTATCTCCTCTTTCGTCACAGGGGCCAACATACCCTCGATAGCATCCTTTATATCATTTATAGCATTGTAAATGATCGAATAAAGCCTTATCTCTATCTCCTCTTTCTCCGCCAGGCGCCTTGCGTTGATCGAAGGACGGACCTGGAAGCCCACGATCACCGCGTTCGAAGCTGCCGCCAGCAATACGTCCGATTCCGAGATCTGACCCACGGCCTTGTGGATAACGTTGACCTGCACCTCGTCCTTCGAAAGTTTTATCAACGAGTCGGCCATAGCCTCTATCGAACCGTCGACATCACCCTTGATAATGATATTCAACTCCTTGAAGTTACCTATCGCTATGCGGCGCCCGATTTCATCCAGCGTAACGTGCTTTTGAGTGCGCAACCCCTGCATACGCTGAAGCTGTTCGCGTTTATTTGCTATTTCGCGGGCGCTGCGGTCATCGTCCATGACATTGAACGTGTCGCCGGCCTGCGGAGCTCCGCTCAGACCGAGCACCAGCACCGGAGTTGCGGGCGGAGCCTCGTCCACTTTCTTCCCACGCTCGTTAAACATAGCTTTGACACGTCCCGAGTATATCCCCGATAACACGACATCGCCCACACGCAATGTTCCGTTTTGTACCAACACGGTAGCCACATAACCCCGGCCCTTGTCCAATGTCGACTCGATAACAGTCCCCGTAGCCTTGCGCTCCGGATTGGCCTTAAGGTCGAGAAACTCAGCTTCCAGAAGGACTTTTTCCAACAACTTGTCGAGGTTCAGGCCTTTCTTGGCAGAAATTTCCTGGGACTGGTATTTACCACCCCAATCCTCCACAAGGAAGTTCATATTGGCTAACTGCTCCCTGATCTTTTCCGGGTTAGCGTTATCCTTATCCACCTTGTTTATAGCAAATACCATCGGGACTCCGGCCGCAGTGGCATGGTTGATAGCCTCCACGGTCTGAGGCATCACGCTGTCGTCCGCTGCCACGATAATAATGGCCACATCGGTGATCTTGGCACCACGTGCACGCATCGCCGTAAACGCTTCGTGGCCCGGCGTGTCGAGGAAAGTGATCTTCCGCCCGTCGAGCGTAACACTGTAAGCCCCTATATGCTGGGTAATGCCCCCGGCCTCACCGGCTATAACATTAGCCTTACGTATGTTATCGAGCAACGATGTCTTACCGTGGTCTACGTGCCCCATCACAGTGACTATGGGAGGACGGGAAACAAGATTCTCCTCTGTGTCACCAGAGGTCTCGATAGCCTCCTGTATCTCCACAGAAACAAATTCCACTTTGTATCCAAACTCTTCGGCAACTATGACCAAGGCCTCGGCATCGAGACGCTGATTGATAGAAACCATAAGCCCCAGGTTCATACATGCCGTGATAACTTCCGTAACAGGGGCATTCATCATTGACGCCAACTCGCTGACGGTGACAAATTCAGTCACCTGCAAAGTCGAACGTTCCTGCTCCTGGCGCTCTATTTCCTCCGAGATCCGGGCCGAAACGGCATCGCGTTTATCGCGGCGGTATTTCGAACTTTTAGACTTAGACCCTTTCGAAGTCAAACGAGCCAGAGTATCCTTTATCTGCTTCTGTACATCCTCATCGCTAACCTCGGGGCGAAATAATGGCTTGGCCGCACCTTTAGGAGCCGGTTTGCCCTTTTGCTTATTGGCTGCATTGTGCTGCTGTCCCGCACCTGCCGGACGCTGACCGCCTCCGAAAGGCGGACGTTGACCTCCCGGGCCCTGCTGCCCCGCACCTGCCGGACGCTGTCCGCCTCCGTTCTGGGGACGTGTAACGTCGACCTTATCTTTCGTGATACGCTTGCGCTTCTCCCTGTGGCTGTCACCGGATCCAGGTCCTTTCTTTGCCAAAGCCTGCATATCTATCTTGCCCAACACCTTGGGCCCCGAAAGCTTAGTACTGTCGGAAGGACGGAATACATTATCCTGATTCTCGGCCATACGGTCGTCGTAGGTCTTAGTCTGAACGACGATTTCAGGTTTCGGAATCTCCTTAGCCACCGGTTCCCGTACAGGGACCGGTGCCGGGGCAGGTTTGGGAGCCTCGACATGTTTGGGCTTGGCCTGTTGTTCGCTACGGATCTGGCGATCCGGCTGTGGCCTGTCGACCTTGGGCGCCTCTGCCACCGGTTGTGGAGCCGGCCTGGACGGCTCTTCGACTATTTTTACTTCGACCTGCACCGCCGCAGCCTTAGGTTGCTCCACCTCAGGCTTTACCGCGCTCTCTTTAGGCGCCTCTGCCACCGGGACCGGCACCTTGACCGGCACAACATCCGGCTCTTTAACGACAGGTGCCGGAGCAGGTGCTTTAGGTTTATTATCCAAGTCTATCTTGCCGATAATTTTCGGACCTCCGCCATGGGCCGCCACCTGATCTTTAGTGGTAATAATGCCGCCGGTCTTGATCATGACCTCGTCTTTGAAGTCCGGCTCGTTCTTTACCGGAACATCCTTTTTTTGTCCCAAAGAGACGGTTTCCTGCTTCAGGTTTATGCGGTCGCGAATATTGACGCCGCTCGTTTTGCTCCCTCCGAACTCTTTGTCCAGTGCGGCATAGGCTTCCGGGGAGATGAGCGCACTGGGCGAACTCTCCACTTTAATACCTTTTTTATCAAGGAAGTCGATAATCGTACCGTGACCCACCCTGAATTCCCGCGCAACCTGCTGGAGTCTGAGTTTTCTCTCTTCTGACATATTGTTCTTTTTACTTCGTGCTATTTTGTAACTTCAAAACCTCCGGATGATGCCATATATAAGTGATGTCCACCATCATCCGGCATATATAATACCTGTTCCGGCTATTCGAATTCCGACTTGAGGATGGCGATTACCTCCCGGATAGTCTCTTCTTCGAGATCGGTACGCCTGGCCAGTTCGTCGACAGGAAGCTCCAATACGCTCTTAGCAGTATCGCAACCCACTTTTTTGAACTGGTCGATGATCCACTGGTCGATTTCATCTGCAAATTCGTCGAGATCGACGTCTTCATCCTCAACCTCGCGGTAAACATCTATGTCATAGCCGGTAAGCATGCTCGCAAGGCGTATGTTCAACCCGCCCTTTCCGATAGCCAGCGACACGTCGCTCGGCTTTAGATATACCGAAGCCGTCTTCCTGGTCTCATCAATGTTGATCGACGAAACCTTGGCCGGATTCAGTGCACGCTGGATCATAAGCTGCGTATTGGCTGTGTAATTCACCACATCTATATTCTCGTTGCGCAGCTCCTTGACAATAGAATAGATACGCGAACCCTTCATCCCCACGCAGGCTCCTACCGGGTCTATCCTCTCGTCGTACGATTCCACGGCCACCTTCGCCCTCTCGCCCGGAATACGCACGATCTTCTTTATAGTGATCAACCCGTCGAAAATCTCGGGAACTTCCTGCTCGAACAACCGCTCAAGAAATTCCGGAGCAGTACGCGACAACACGATAGAAGGTGAGTTATTTTTCATCTCGACCTTCGATACGATAGCCTTTATGGCGTCGCCCTTGCGGAAAAAATCATTGGGAATCTGCTCCGACTTGGGCAGTACCAACTCGTTATCCTCGTCGTCGAGCACCAATATCTCTTTCTTCCACACCTGGTAGACTTCACCAGTTATGATCTCACCCACCTTCTCGCTATATTTCTCGTAAAGATTAGCCTTCTCCAGATCGAGGATACGCGAAGCGAGGTTCTGCCGCAACGAAAGCACCGCACGGCGGCCGAAAGAGCTCAACTTGATCTCATCGGCAACCTCTTCGCCCACCTCATATGTAGGGTCGATGGCTTTGGCCTCCGAAAGCGATATCTCCATATTGGAATTCTCAACCGCTCCATCTTCGACTATACTCCGGTTACGCCATATTTCCAAGTCGCCTTTCTCGGCATTGATAATAATGTCGTAATTCTCGTCCGTCCCGTACGTTTTGATCAGCAAATGACGGAATACATCCTCCAACACACTGATCATCGTACTCTTGTCGATGTTCTTTAACTCTTTGAATTCAGCAAACGTGCTAATCAAATTGAGATTGTCCATATCCAGGTATTATCTTCTTATTTATTTAAAATCAATATATTCTACCGTCGATTTCACTTCTGCCAACGGGTACCGCTCCACTACGTCCTCCTCTTTTTTCTTCTTCGAACCCTCTACAGCGACACGGCGCACATATCCTACTGTAACACTCTCCTCATCGGCCGCTAAAAGGGTTCCGCGGACCTTGCCTCCATCCTTCAAAACAACCTCTACCGGTTTACCCGCCAATTTAAGATATTGCCTCAGCATCTTTAAAGGACGCCCTATACCCCACGAAGCCACCGTCAGTTCGAAGTCCTCCGCTTCGCGGTCGAAAGCCGATTCTATCCGGCGGCTCAGGTCGACACAGGCGTCTATCGACACCGACGAATCACTGTCGATCAATACTTCTATCTCATTGGACGGCGAACAGGCGATTTCCACGACGAACATATCGGTCCCGGCCATGTAATCCTCTGCCGCCCCTCTTATCTTTCCCACATCTATCATACCCCAACCTATTATTTAGGTGATTGATATTTACAAAATTAGGGGACTATCGTCCCCTAATCTCCCTCTTTCACGCCACAAATATAGTGATTTTATTCTAAATTCCACCGATTTGTCATATTTTTATCGCAAATCCACACGAAGTGCCAGCCATTTTCGCTCAATAGGCTCCAGACACGGGATCGGGCAACATACAACCCGGGACATTACCGATGATATTAGAAACTGTTTTAAAAGGTAATGTGTACAAAAACATCTGATTTTTGCCCGGCTGATACTCACAAAAAAATAATCTGAGCCCTCCCACGGAGCCCGGATTATTTTTTTGTGCTTTTGCGATCCTGGTTTCGAAAATAGAGATACCATTTCACGTAGTTTTGGTAATGAACTTTTGATAATCCTCGATGTAGCGATATGTTCCGTTTCAGATGTCCGAAGAACGATTCGAGCGAGTTGCCTGACTTAGGGAGGCCGGATTATCCAGATAGTGGAACATGGCGGGCAGCCAACACGAGGGGAACGGGACATAAAAAAGTAGTTTGATGAAATAAATTTCATCAAACTACCATAAAACAAATAGTAACAAAGATTTACAGCCGATTAATCAGATGTTTTTGTCCATTATACCTTGACTAACTGCTTACGCTTCAGGTTTGCCGCCGGCGGAGGGCTAAAACGAGCCCTGCGAGTTGCAGCCCCCCGCATGGGACGGCAGCGGACTGCCGGCTTTGACCTCCGGCCAAGGCCGAACATACTGGCAAACGGCACTTTATTCATAAGTATAAATGCACAGCGGGTAATAAATATACTTCCCATAGGGAATTTGGACAGGCTCTCTGAAACAGTTTCTCAATTTATAGTCGATATAACGCTGCCCGCATTACCCCTATTGCATGCCCTATGGACCTCCGCCCGAGTCCGGAAAACCTATAGCTTCTCGGTCATGTATTTCCAAAACCGCTGCGGCATATGTTGGCGATGCAGTTTGGGATTGATCCTTTCTTTTATTGCCATCGCCTTGAAGTAGCTGCGCCACATATCCTGGAACAATTTTTCATCTTCGGCCACCATATTCTCCCGGAGCTTGCCTCCTGTAAAATTATCGTCGTCGAGGAGCGTTACCTCCGACGCTTTTTCAAGGTCGTAGTAGTAGCCGTAACGGCGCTGCATATCGTAAACCAGCCACCGCTGGTCGGCAAAACGGTCTATGAAATGCCCTATCGCCAAAGGCAATGCGTTGTAACGCGGCGAGACGGGAGCAAAAAAGGTTCCGTCGCCAGCTTTCTGGAACCGCACGAACTGAACGAGGTATAACGCCTCCTTCGATACCTTCTGGGCGAGTTGCCTGGCGGAGAGAATATCGTTGTCCGAGAAGTCGGAATACACGCCACCGGGAGAATCGAACACCTTGCATATATAGCGCATCAGCAACTCGTCGCTGCCGGACTGCTCCGAAAGCCAAACGTGCAAGAGCATATTGCAGACATTATGCGGCAACCGTTTCTCGATCCCGGCCCATACCCTACCCGATTTTACCGGCGACACAATAACCTCATGAAGCTCACCGGCGAACATCGGCACCGGTTCTCCGGCTCCGATAAGGCGTTCCGGAAATGAACGCAGATCGTAAGCGTCGAAAACAGCGCACAATAAACCGTCGAAAGTCTTATCGTAACGGAAAACCTGCATCATCCCAGAAATGTAAAAGACAATTGCCCTTCGGTGTCGTTCGCCCTCAAGGTTGTTTTGGGAGCCGTAAGCACCCTGCGCAGATGCCCCGGATTCATCTCATTGATGGTCAACATCTGAAGATCGCTGCACGTTATAAAATACTGCGCCTTTTTCATCACCACACCCATCTTGCGGAGTGTCTGCTCAGTAATGCGCGAATGCCGGCGGGTGGCAACGATAAGGTTGGCTGACTTCACACCGATACCTGGCACACGGAGTATCATAGCCAGGTCGGCACGGTTGACATCTACCGGAAAAGACTCAGGGTGCCGCAAAGCCCATGCCAGCTTTGGATCTATCTCCAGATCGAGGTCGGGATGGGCATCGTCAACTATCTCGCCGGCCCCGAATCCGTAGAACCGCATCAGCCAGTCGGCCTGATAAAGGCGGTTTTCCCTTACCAACGGCGCCTGCTTGAGAGCGGGAAGACGCGTATCATATGAATTTACATGCACATACCCCGAGTAGTAGACCCTTTTTATCGTAGGGCGCTTATATAGGGCCGACGAAAGCATCAATATCTGGCGATCACTCTCGGCTGTGGCGCCGACGATCATCTGCGTGCTCTGCCCGGCAGGAGCGAAGCGCGGAGCGTTACGGAAACGCCGCCGGTCCTCGGCACTCTCCAGAACGCCCTGTTGTATGTACGACATGGGTTTATAGATACTCGTATGGTCTTTCTCGGGGGCTATCAGCTTCAAATTTTCCTCCACGGCTATTTCAAGATTCACGCTCAGGCGGTCGGCGTACAATCCTGCCTCATTAACCAACTCGCGGCTCGCACCCGGAATACTTTTCATATGGATATAACCGTTGAACCGGAGTTCGGTACGCAATTTTTTGATCACCCTTACCATCCGCTCCATAGTGTAGTCCGGATTATTGACCACACCCGAGCTCAGGAACAACCCCTCGATATAATTCCGGCGATAAAATTCGATTGTCAACTCTGTCAATTCGTCGACCGTGAACGTCGTGCGGCGAATGTCGTTAC
Source organism: Rikenellaceae bacterium (assembly GCA_031552535.1). GTDB lineage: Bacteria > Bacteroidota > Bacteroidia > Bacteroidales > Rikenellaceae > JAVBMJ01. The sequence goes on along the minus strand of JAVBMJ010000058.1, from coordinate 1,291 downwards.
TGCGGCGGTTTATACAGTACGCGCAATCGTAAATACAATAATTGGTCAGCATGATCTTCAGTAGCGACACACAACGGCCGTCTTCGGTAAAACTGTGACAAATTCCCCAGCCGTTGGCACTACCCGTGCTGCCCGGTTTGTTCTTACGTGTAGTGCCACTGGAAGCGCACGAAACGTCGTATTTAGCCGACTCGGCAAGGATCGTAAGCTTTTCCAGAACAGATTCTTTCATAACCAGCTCATTATATTGTGATCCGGAACGGCCGGCATCTTTCTATTGCTTTACACACCCGCAAAGTTAAAAAATTATATTTTAAAATCCAATAATTGTACAAATATTTTACCATACGCTTCTCGTTCTTTAACGGCTGTAAGCTATAAAACGAAAAAGGCATGCTCTTGGGGGCATGCCTCTCGAAGATGTATATCATAACCCCTGCCGGGGCCTTACAGCACGATAGCTTTATTTTTTAACAACCGGCTGGACTCCCGCATTGGGGAAAGAAGCCAGTATCTTGGCGACCGCTCCGGGAATAGTCTTGTCGGGATTCTTCAACTGGCTATCGATTTCGCTGTTGCCGATGCCTTCCCAGAACAATTTATTGGCTTTGGCATCGACCATATCGATGATCAGCGAGCCGTCTTTATAGTCGTCGACATTGAACGTTGTAGTCGAGGTCATACCCAAGCCACCGCCCCAATATCCATAAGGACGGTATGGACCGCCATAGCCATAATAATCCGTATTGGCACTAACGGCCTTTTTATCAACGACAACTGTTACAATATTGACCATAAAGTCCGGAGTTGTCGATTCGGTATAGCCTTTCGACTTGAGTTCCGCCTTCACGGCATTGATAATGCGTTCTTCATTCAGCGTGCTGATGGTCTGGTTGGATGAACTGTTCTCGTGGATCGCAAAAGTTTTCATCGTCCTGAAGTCTTTCGACTGGTCGTAGTCGGTAGATACCTTCATAGTTGCGCAGGATGCGAAAATAAACGCCATGACTGCGGGCAAAACAAGCGTGTAAAATTTCGGTTTCATGACTGATTTAGATTTTAATAGATTTCTATACAATGCTTTCTTAATTAATCTGAATACATAACCATCAATTTTTATGCCATTCATAAATTACAACCACAAAAAAACGGATCAATGTAAAAACCGGGTGGAGCGGGTTGTATTAAGCGAATATTTTGGATAGTCTGAAAATGAAGAACGGGATGTCCCGCACACCCCAGAACTGTGCCCTGAAAGCTTTGATTTTAGCATTGAACGATTCAGCCGAGG
>JAVBMJ010000064.1:0-28784 GCA_031552535.1 Rikenellaceae bacterium | reverse complement strand
GGTATAATGGTCAAAAACAGCTGATGAAATAGCTGTAATTATCTGGACATACGCCTATTATAGACAGTTCGATGAAACCTATTTCATTAAACTCTGTAAAATTCATTAACAAAACAGCGCAAAACCTACTCCGAGCACCGTGGGAGGGCGCAGAGTAGGTTTTACGAGAAATGAAAATCAGCTGTTTTTAGCCACATTACCACAATTATTGGGATATTCCAGGGGCTATGATTTTTTGTTTTATCAATATTTTTTGAGATTCTTTCGAGTGTATTTTGGTTTTTTCATCAGTCACCTGGCCCGCCAAGCTCCTTTTTCAAAAATCAAAATCCATCTCGAAATAATTCTCAAATAATATCGCAATAATTATTTCACATTACTTACTGTTTAAAAATATTACCGAAATTATTTTTCACATATTTTCGGTAGTGTTTTTCGCCGGGATCAAGCTGCATATCGGGAATATGGAGCAAAGACCGGCGGAAAAGAATAACGGGAAGAGATGGAAAAGAATGAGAGAAATATTTTTAAACAGTTTCTTAAATCCGGATCGTCCCCCTCGGCACGACCCGACCCACTGCTACAAAAGCGTATCTCCATTATCCGGAGCATATCCCTTGTCTTCAGATAGTTGTATGCCATTTGCCGCCGCGACTGCCAGCCGGTCGCAACGTTCGTTCTCCGGAACGTTGGCATGCCCTTTCACCCATATGAAACGAACTCTGTGACGCCGGTAGACTTTCAGGAAGCGACGCCACAAATCGGGGTTCTTCTTCTTGGCAAAACCGGCCCGTTCCCACGAAAAGACCCATCCCTTATCCACGGCATTGACCACATATTGGGAATCGCTATAAACAGTCACTTCGCATCCGTCGCGTTTCAACGCCTCCAAGGCAACAATAACCGCAAGCAATTCCATGCGATTATTGGTCGTAAGACGGTAACCGGCGCTAAGTTCCTTGCGGTGGGATGGAGGAGCAAGCATCACCACGCCATACCCTCCTTTGCCCGGATTACCCAGTGCCGACCCATCAGTGTATATGGTAACAGATTCGTTCATATGTGATTACATCTGATAGCGCTGCCGCATCCAACATTCAAAAACACACCCGCACACAGCCCTGTTGCGATTCCACTGCGGCTGAGGTATACACGACCCAAACCGCACTCCGGAACCGGGACACAACGCTGCATGCGGGCCCGCATGCGAGGAACGACTACTTCTTTTCGTTCTCCTTGACCTCGATGCATAAAGTGGCATGAGGAACAATCTTCAGACGCTCTTTAGGGATCAGTTTCCCTGTCTCACGGCAAATCCCGTAAGTCTTGTTCTCTATCCTGACCAGCGCTGCTTCGAGATGTTGAATGAATTTCAGCTGACGTTGAGCCAGACGGCCGCTCTCCTCCTTCGACAACGTGGCTGCCCCTTCCTCCAGAACTTTAAACGTAGGAGAGGTATCCTCGGTGTCATTACTCGAAGTGTGCGTGATGGTGGCACGCAAGAGCTCGTAATCGGCCTTCGCCTTTTCAAGTTTATCCAATATTATCGCTTTGAACTCAGCCAGATCAATGTCCGAATAGCGCGTTTTTTCAATTTCTGCCATGGCTAAATGTTTTGCCTTATGCCTTCAGGAGGCACCTTGTTGATATTCCTAATATAATTTCTTATGTAAATAACCCCGAATCATATATATTCAATAGGTGAAAGTTATAAAACTTTTTTCACAATACCAAATCGACACCAATTTTTTAAATCCGGTAACAGCAATCTGTTTCTTTACCCGGGATTGGGATTTGCCTGGAAATATTGCGAATGAAGTGCTATTGGTCACCCAATTAAGTGGATACGGTTGTATATATTTGTGTTTGCCACGAAATTAAACTACCTTCGACTAAAAGCCGAAGGTAGTTTAATTTTCCTATGGAAAAAATTAAGTATATTCCGGTGATGATTTTGCGTGAAAATAGAGGCGCATAGCGGTGTTCCATGTAACGAAATCTTCACGCGAAAAACGGCCCGGAAGAACTTAGAAACTGTTTAAAAATATTTCTCTCGTTCTTTTCCACCTCTTCCCGTTATTCTTTCCCGCCAATATCCGCTCCATATCTCCGCGATATGCAGCTTCATACTGGCGAAAAACACTACCGGGAATATGTGAAAAATAATTTCGGTAATATTTTTAAACAGTTTATTAGAGTCTGTCTGAATTTCCTCAGGAAACTATTTATCGTTTCTTTTTGGCCTCTTTTTCTCGAAAATCTTGTCCCATAGCACCACTATGCGCCTCGATTTTTGCGTAAAATAGCCCTGAAAATAATTCGCAACTATTTTCTTCAGAAAAATCAGACAGACTCTTATAATACTTTCAATAGGAGATTTAAACAGTTTCTTAATAAACCATGCGTTCGATCCGGGCGCAGACAGTAAGATACTCTCCCGTAGCATCTACTATGGCCTCTTCGACCTGGTACAGCGCCGACATTTCGGTACAATATTGCAAAAAATTGATGTGTCCCGCGGCCATAGCCGTGTAGAGCAATTTGCTCTGTTGGCCGGTAGGCGGCAGGGTCCCGTAGTTGTCGAGAGACTCTTTCAAAGATGCGGCACGTATCAACAATTCCCTCAGCCCGGCCTCCAGGCCGTCTTCCACCGCCGACGTTTCATACAAAGCCGCCTGCTTTTCGGCATTGGCCCGCTTAACATTATTGCGATTGCCGAACATGGGCACCGAAATTCCCATCTTGATCCCGTCGAAATGTTCACCGAGGGAAAATTCACGCCGATAACCCACTTCGAAACGCGGCAACGACCCTCCACGGGCCACCCTGACTTCGTGCACCGCCGCCTCGTAGCCATATTGTGCCGGGCGCATCGAGCTGCATTCCGTTATGGCTGACATAATGGCCGCCGTGTCGGGAAGCGAGGGCAGGGGACCGAACGCCGTACCGGCAAATTCGACAGCCCCGCCACCAGCCAACTTGCGCAATCGGCTTTCAAAGGCTGTCAGCTCCATCTCCGTCTGGCGGCTATCGTTTATGGCCGTCGTAATTTCTATCGCCAGCCGGCCCAGCTCTATCGCCCCGGCGTCACCCGCGGCACTGCGTTTGTCATACAGTTTTTCGAGCATACGCGCATTTTCAAGCCGTGCATCCGCAATCGCAGCCTTTTGCCTCATGGCTATAATTCCGATGCAGACTTCCGTCGCTTCGAGCAACACGTCGCGTTCCAGCACGTCGTATTGGCTGCGATACATCTTGTCGAGCGCTCCGGCACGCTTGCCGCGATCTGCATAAAGTGTAGGGAAGTCGAATGCCTGTACCACGTTAAGCTCCCCGCTTTTGCCAACTTCCGCCGGACTGCCCCAAAGGTAGTCGTACGTCACCGACGGATCGGGCAGGCTGTTACCCACCCGTGCTCCCCATCCCTGGGCTTCGGCCCTGCTGCGTGCCGCCTTCAGCACGGGATTGTTTTCCCGCACCGCATCGAGCACCGCAGGAACGCCTCCCTGCCCCAACGCCGCAACGGGCGAAAGCAGGAGGCATATGATAATTATCTTCTTCATAACCTGTACTATTTTTCGTGTTTCGTTCCCTTCCTGCGGCGTTTGCGGGTGCTGATCACCAGATAGACCGACGGCAGCACAAAGACGTTCAACAACGTGGAACTTATCAATCCTCCGAGTATCACCACCGCCATCGGGCTCTGTATTTCGTTACCCGCCACATCGCCGTTTACGGCCAACGGGATCAGAGCCAGCGCCGATGTGAGCGAAGTCATCATGATAGGATTGAGGCGGTCGGCCGAGCCCCTCACGACGCACGCCGCCGCCGACAGGCCGTCGCAGCGCAGGTGTTCATAACGCGACACAAGTAATATACCATTTCTGACGGCAATCCCCAGCAATGAGATGAACCCTATGGTTGCCGGAATGCTTATAATACCGCTCGTGATCCATATCGCAGCAACGCCGCCCACCATTGCCAGCGGCAGGCCCAGCATCACCATCGACGAGAGGCGGGCGTTGCGAAACTCCTGGAACAGCAGCATGAATATAACAAGCAGGGCGGCCACCGAGACCAGCGACAGCGTCCGTGAAGCGGCCTGCTGGCTCTCGAACTGCCCTCCGTACTCGATGTGGTAGCCTTCGGGCAACGTCACCTTCGATTCTATACGCTCCCGTATCTGTTTCACGGCTCCCGACAGGTCGCCTCCGGTGACATTTGCCGAGACGACGATCTTACGTTTTATATTCTCATGGTTAACAGCGTTTGGTCCTGCTGTCGACACTATGCGTGCCACCTCGCCTAACGGTACCTTGACGCCGGTTCCGGTATCGATCAGCAGGTTCCCCATCTCCTCGGCCGAGTTGCGCTCTGCGTCGGCAGCCTTAACCACGAGGTCGAACGGTGTAGTCCCGTCGTAAACCTGGGACACGGGTTCGCCGCCCAGGGCTATCTCTATGAACTCCATGAACTCGGGCATCGTTATCCCGTAACGGGCCATCACCTCGCGGCGCGGCACTATCTGCAACTGGGGACTCTCCACCAGCTGTTCGAGATTGAGGTCGGCCAGACCTTCCACATCGGCTACGGCACTCCTGATCTGTTGCCCCAGGGAGTACATCCGGCGCAGGTCGGTGCCGAAAAGTTTTATGGCGATATTAGCCTTTGTCCCCGACAGCATTGCGTCGATACGGTGCGATATGGGTTGACCCACCTCTACGGCCACACCGCCCAGCACCGACAGACGCTCCCTGACATCGGCGAGGAACTCCTCGCGGGATCGTTCGTCAAGCGTGAAGGGCGCTTCGAGCTCCGAGGCGTTGACCCCCAGGGCGTGTTCGTCGAGTTCGGCACGTCCGGTCTTGCGCGCCACGGTGGTTATCTCGGGAACCTCCATCAATATACGCTCGACGCTACGCCCGATGTTGTCCGATTCGTCGAGCGATATGCCGGGCATCGTAGCCACACCCACTGTCAGCGACCCTTCGTTGAACGGAGGCAGGAAGTTGCTGCCCAAAGTTGCGAAAACAGCTATCGCTCCGGCAAAAAGCGCCAATGCCGACATGATCACCACCCGCGGGCGGCGCAATACCCACGCCAAAGCCCGGCGGTAGTAGTTCCCCAGTACCCGCGACAGCCACGGTTCGCGGGCCCGTCCGGCCAACTGTTTTTCGCCCGTAACCATATAACTGCACATTACCGGAGTAAGAGTAACCGCAACTATAAGCGACGAGAACAGCGACACGATGAACGCAACTCCCAGCGGGCGCAACATACGGCCTTCCATGCCTGAAAGAAAAAACAACGGGATGAACGCCACGATGGTTATCATCGTTGCCTGAACTATCGACGAACGTATCTCGCGCGAGGCGTCGTAAATAACATTCAGGACGTTGTCCCGCTTCCCGGGCGGGCGCCGGTGGTTTTCTTTCAGTCGTTTGAGAACGTTCTCCACGTCGATAATGGCATCGTCGACCAGCGACCCTATGGCGATGGCCATACCCCCGAGGCTCATCGTATTGATAGTCATCCCCAACAGTTCGAGCACCATCACCGACATCAGCAACGACAACGGCAGGGCGGTGAGCGAAATGACAGTCACCCGGCCGTTCATCAAAAACAGCGCCAGGATCAGGACGACGAAAATACCTCCCTCGAACAAAGCCTGCCGGATATTGCGTATCGAGGCGTCTATAAAATCGGATTGCCGGAAAATATTGGTCGACACTTTCACATCCTGGGGCAGGTCGCGGTCCAGCTCCTCGAGTACGCGGTCGATCCTTCCGGTAAGGTCGATTGTTCCGGCGCCCGGTTGCTTGGTGATGGTGATCAGCACCCCGCTATGGCCTTCGACCGAGGCGGCACCCAGTCGCGGCGAACGGCTGCCCGCCCTTATTTCAGCCACATCGCCCAGCGTTACGGGACGTCCGCCGTCCATCTTTATCACCGACAGGGCAAGGGCTTCGACATCGGCCACCGACACCACGCCGCGCACAATATACTCGTTGCCATATTCATACAACACCCCGCCCGACGAATTGCGGTTCATATCGCGCGTGGCGGCCATCACCTCGTCAAGGGAGACTCCCAGTTGTTTCATCCTGCGGGTAGACAGCAGTACCTGGTATTCCTTGATCTCCCCCCCGATCACAGCCACCTGGGCCACTCCTCCCGTTGCCAGCAGGCGCGGACGCATCGTCCGGTCGGCCAATGTCCTCAGGTCTTCGAGCGAAGTCGAATCGGCGGTAAGCCCCACGATCATCATCTCGCCGAGGATCGACGACTGCGGCCCAAGCGTGGGTTGACCCACACCGGCGGGAAGCTGGTCGCCTATGGCCGATAGTTTTTCTGATACTATCTGTCGCGCTATATATATATCGGTATTCCAGTCGAACTCGATCCATATCACCGAGAACCCGGTGCTCGACGCCGACCGCACCCGGCGCACGCCCGACGCCCCGTTGAGCGCCGTCTCGACGGGGAACGTCACCAGGCGTTCCACATCTTCCGTGGCCATCCCCTGGGCTTCGGTCATCACCACCACCGTCGGGGCATTCAGGTCGGGAAACACGTCGACCTCCATACGCGAAGCTATGTAACACCCCGCCGCAGCCAGCAGTGCCGCGGTAACCACCACAAAAAGCCTGTTTTGCAGCGAGTAGCTTATTATTTTATTAAGCATGGCTACCGGGTGTTAATGTGTGTGTCCATGAGGTATGGCTCCGGCCGACGCGGCCATACCTACCTGCACGGCTCCACGGATAACCACCCTGTCGCCGGGTTTCAGGCCGGAAAGTATCTCCACGCGTTCACCGTCGTTCATACCGCAACGCACTTCACGCCGCACATACTCCTCTCCGCAGAGTTGCAGATAGACATAATAGACTCCCTGAGCCTCGGTTATCGCGCTCAACGGAATGCTGGCCACCCCTTCCCGTGGAGTCCCGAGCAACAGTACTTCGACCAGCGAACCGGGCAGCACTCCCGGCGCTGCATCGAACTCGAAGGTCACCGGGATCATATAGGCCGTCGCCGCTGAAGGCGTCCCTATTGCCACCAACCGGCCGCCCATCGCCTCCAGATTGAACAACCGGCCGCTTCCCGAAGCCGTGAAACGCGCACCGGGAGATCCGTGAAGCGCGCCGTAATATCGTTGCGGCACGTCGGCTTTCAACATAAGTTTTTTGCCGCGCGACACCGCCAGTAAAGGTTGCCCCATCCCGACATAATCGCCCTCCGTGGCCAGAAGTTGCGACACATACCCCCCTATGGGCGAACCGACGGCACTCCCCCGCGGCGACTGCATCGCCGACAGCGCCTCGTACTGCGCTTTGGCCTGCAGGTAATCGGTCAGCGCCGCCTCGTATTCGCGTGCCGAAACGATATTGTCGGCCCGCAACGTTTCGAGCCGCTCTTTTTCACTGCGGGCTCTCTCGTAACCGGCCCTTACGCTTTCGAACTGGTCGCCGCCCGCCATTCCTTTCGAGGATATGTACAGCAACGCCCGCCCCGGCGCGACGGCCGACCCTTCGGCCAGTATCGTCCCTGCGAACGATACCACACCGCTTACCGGAGCACTTATCGTGACGCGGTCGCCCTGCGACGAGATTATCTCGCCCGAACACCTGATGACACTGCGGAACGCCGACCGGCCTACGGTCTCGACTTCCAATCCTGCAAGAGCGGCTTGTACGGTCGAAAAAAAGATCGGCTCGGCACCTTCGGTCTCTTTCGAGTGGTCGTGCACACCGGTGCTGTGGGTGTTTGCACCGCTTGCAGGCTTGACATCGGATTTATGGTCATGGCCGTCGCAACCGGAGTGTTTGCCGCGGCTGTCAGTGGACGAATGGTCGTGGCCGTCATGGCCGCCGGAATGGGGATTGGCGGAATGATCGTGATCGGTATGGGCGTGGCCCGCATGGTCGTGCACTGCATGACCACGGCCGTCAGAATCGGGTGAACCGCCACGGCAACCACACATAACGACCGAAAATATAATTATGGCAGGAATGTAACTTTTCATAGCATTATAGTTAATTAAACAACCCTCCCGCAGGTTATTACGGGAGAAACAGGCGGCGAATCACACAGATACGGCGCAAAAGCTATGAAGCAAAGGAAGGGGCCCGCACCGGAGCCGAGCTCAGGATACAGGCAAGAATAAGCCTTTCGGGTTCCCGGTCGCGGTGACCGGTGGCAAGGCGGTGCCCGCCACTACCGAAGCAGGCAAATAGAGCACCGTCACGTTCGCCGTTGAAGATTACGGGCGATGTGAAAGGGAGTAATTTTTGATGGGTATCCGGCTGGACGGGAGGCGATACCACAGTTTCTCTCAGGCGGCATTCATTGCCCGGCACGTCGTGCCTGTGATCTCCGGCGCAATCCCCGGAGCGGGCATCAGGCGCATCGCACGGCGAGTCGTCCCGTTCGTGATTACAATGGCATGCCGCCCCCTGAGCATCGTTCCGAGCCATGAAGCAGTGTGTCATGTCGAAACACGCGCCGTCCTGCAGCGAATGGTGATGGTGGGGCAACGACAGCACGGCCTGCATGACCACACAGGCAATGACCACGAATTGTACACCTATTTTATTTTTCATGCCGCACATCACTACAAAGATACACAAAAAGGCCGGATCATATACCCTGCCAATAGGACCGCTCCGATTTTTCAGTGTAAATTTTACAAATTTTAAATCGCACACAAGAATCGAGCCGCTTAAAGCCTGGCTGGATTTCCTATGGAGATATGGCAAAAGCCGGGGGCATAGCGTCGAACCATGTTCGAAAGCTACGGCCGGGACGCCTCCCGTATCATGCAGAATATTTGTCGGTTTGACTTCTTTCTCCCGGAAATTTCGTTCTATAGCACCCGCTACGCTCCCCGGTTTCCGAAAAAATAACCCCGAAAATAATTCGCAATTATTTTCCATCGGAGAATTAAACGGTTTCTGAATGTCGAACTTGCAACTACAGGCAATCAATTGGTTAACCAATACTATCGTCTTAGCTCCGGAGTCAGGTTAAGAAATTGTTAAAAAAACATCAAAAAAAAGTGACCAAATAAGAGGATTTATAAAAATTTATTCATATGTTTGCAATTGGTCTACCAATTTCAAACCCTTCTTAATGTGGAAAACACATATATAACCGGAATTTAGAGCATTCGCGGGCATTTGCCCGGATGGTAAAAATCATGGGACGCAGCATCGTCAGCAGAATCTGTCTGAAAATGGCAAACAGCACCGCTGTCGCATTAAGTACGAAACGCCGCCATACCTAAAAACACTAAATAAAACCTCAACTCGATGAAAAAAAATCAACAATTGACCACCTTGTTGCTTGTGGCGGTTATGGTGCTTTTCGGAGCGGTGCAGTCGTATGCACAGGGTCCGATTTCGGTGTCAGGAACCATCACCGACGCAAAGGGACCGGTTGCCGGAGTCACCGTAATGGTTAAAGGCACCCAGACCGGGACCGTTACCGACGTAAAGGGTAACTACAAGATCAATGTTCCCAACCGGGATGCGGTCTTGGCTATATCGTTCATCGGCTACAAAAGCCAGGAGATCACGGTAGGCACTCAGAGAAACATCAATGTTTTCCTCGAAGAGGATGCTGTCCTGTTGGACGAAGTGGTGGCTATCGGTTACGGGGTGCAGAAAAAATCGCACCTGACCGGTTCGGTCGCCAAACTCGACGGAACGGCCCTTGTCGACAAGCCGATATCCGACGTTACCCAGGCTCTGCAGGGTATGATCGGTGGTTTGGCCATCAACAGCAATACTTCCGAAGTAGGTGTGGCTCCCGAGATCCGTGTCCGCGGCCTGGGGTCTATCAGCGCTTCGAGCGAACCGCTGGTCGTTATCGACGGTCATCCCACGCCGGGCGGCCTGTCGATGATCAGCGGCAACGACATTCAGTCGATAGAGGTTCTCAAGGACGCCGCTTCGGCAGCTATCTACGGATCGTTGGCAGCCAACGGTGTCATAATGATCACTACCAAATCGGGTAGTGTCGACAAACCCAAATATTCGGCAAAGGTATATTCGGGTTTCAAGTACGCCTACCAGTTGCACGACCTGCTCACAGGACAGGAGACACTCGACCTCCTGACTCTCGAAGAGAGCTGGGGTGGTCCGGCGGTAAGCACCCAGGCGCGTACCACGGCGTGGCTCGAACAAAATATGGGCGCCACGAACTGGCAGAAGCTCGGTCTGAGGGACGCGGCCAGCATCACCAATGTGCAGTTCTCGGTCTCGGGCGGCAAGAAAGATGCTAAATACTACGCCTCGGCAAGTTACACCAAGGATCAGGGGGTGATGTTGCAAAACGAGGTAAACAAGATGAACTTCCGCGCCAAGTACGACACGAAGCTCAGCAGGATAGCCGATTTCGGGGTCAATATCTCGGGCACATACACCAACGGTACGCGTCCGGTGAACAACTTCATCGACTTCTACCGTACGCCGGCCTTCCTGCCGCTGTACCACAACCAATTCAGTACGGGCCTGACGGGTTACACCGGTTTCGCACGAGGCAACCACTTCAACAACATACAGTCTCCGACCGGGACCCCCGATGCCGAGGGCAATCCCACATTCGAGGGTAGCACGAGCCCCTTCAGCACGGCCAACAACAACCCCCGCAGCATCATGGAGAACACCGAGCGCGGGTCTGAAGCATTCATGGGCACCGGTAACTTCTACCTGTCGTTCCAGATCACCAAAGACCTGTCGTTCAGAACCTCCAACGGATTCGTGTTCAAGAACTCCTACGACCGCACCTACAGCAACCGCAACGCCAAGCAGGACAACGTCGACGCCGAGGCCACCTACCGCAATGCGCTGTATGTGGACCTGCTGACCGAGAACATGCTCAACTACACGAAGAAGATCGACAGGCACGATTTCTCGGTGATGCTCAACTACTCGTTCCGCAATATCCGCAATGAATACGCTTATATGCGCGGCACGGGTTTCCCAACCGACTATATACACACGCTCAATGCGGCCACGAATTTCGTGATTCCCGACACGAAGACCTACGAGTATCCCGACGATGTGATACAGTCCTACCTCGGCCGTGTCACCTACAGCTACAACGACCGCTACCTGATGTCGGCATCGATCCGCCTCGACCGCAGTTCGCTCTTCAAAGGGAGCAATAAAAACGCTTTCTTCCCGTCGGTTTCTTTGGGCTGGAGGGTTTCGGAAGAGAACTTCATGAAGAGCCTCGACTGGGTGTCGAACCTCAAAGTGAGGGCCAGTTACGGTGTGACGGGTAACAACCGCATCCCGCACACGGCCACGATCAACGCCCTGAGCGGTGCCAACTACATACTCGGAGCGGGGAACGGGACTCTGGCACAGGGCCTTGCCAATACGAACGACACGAAAGGCAACCCCAACCTGACATGGGAACAGACCGATGAGTACAACCTCGGAGCTGACTTCGGGTTCCTAAACAACCGTATCTCGATGAGTGTCGACGCTTACTACTCGATCACCCGGGCACTCCTCTACAAACAATCCATACAGTCGTTCACTGGCTATTCCTACGCCTGGAACAATATAGGCAAGGTACGCAACAAAGGTATAGAGATCACTCTCGACACCTACAACGTACGCAACAAGAATTTCGAATGGAGCACATCGTTCAATATCTCGATGAACCGCAACCGCTTCCTTGAACTGGGCGGCGAGGAGCGCGTGATAACCCTCGGCGAACGTAACGAAAACTACATTTCTAAAGTAGGCGAACCGGTCGTGCAATATTACGGGTTTAAAGTTATAGGCGTCTGGAACACCAATGAGGAGATAGCAGGCAATCCGTCGCGCGTGGGCGACAAGGTTGGCGGCCTTAGGGTGTGGGATGCCAACGGCGACGGCGAGATCAACGACGACGACCGCATAGCGCTGGGGAACCCCTATCCGAAGGCGACCTACGGTATGACCAACAATTTCCGCTTTAAAAACATCGACTTCTCATTCCTGTTGCAGGGAGTGGCCGGGATCACGGTTCTGAACGGCGACGCGTTCTACACCGAGACCCACAAGTGGAACACGAAATATATCATGACCCGCTGGGTGAGCCCGGAGCATCCCGGCGACGGCCGCACGCCGTACCAGAAAGCCGGTATCGAGCCTGTATTCACCGACTATGCTTTGCAGAACGCCTCGTACCTCGCACTGCGCACTGCCACGATAGGTTACTCGTTCAGCAAGAAGATGCTTAAGAAGATGCAGCTCCAGGGGTTGCGTGTCTACGCCTCGGGCAACAACCTGCTCTATTTCTGGAGCGACGACTATAAGGGAGTCGATCCCGAATCGCGTTACACGAGCGGTCCTTACGAAAGCGCTCTGATCGCCGGCTACCAGAGGGGCGGATTCCCGATCACCTCAACGATCACCTTCGGCCTCGACGTTACATTCTAAAAGCTGACAAGATCATGAAAAAAATATTATTTATATCGTTTACGGCCCTCGCAGCAACCTTTGCCTCGTGCGGCGACATGCTCAACCAGCCTCCCAAGTCGGAGATCGGGGCCGAGTACTTTTACACCAACGCCGATGAGGTCAACACGGCTATCCTGGGGTGTTACAACGGCCTGCAGGCCGTAATGACCAACGAGTGGAGCGTGACAGAATTGCGTACCCCCAATGCGCGTATGTATGCCAACAACTCGACCAGCCAGAACAACAAACTCATCGAGCAACTCGACCAGGGCGTCATATCGACCTCGTCGGACTTCATCACCAATTACTGGGACGCCTGCTACACCACCATATCGAGGTGCAACGACGTGCTGGTCAACCTTGGAGTGGTGACCGACGCGGCACAGAAGGCGCAGTTCGAAGGCGAAGCAAAATTCCTGCGGGCGCATATCTATTTCAACCTCGTGCGTCTCTGGGGCCCGATGTTTTTGGTGGACAGGCCGCTCAGTTCAGCCGAAGCGCGCTACAAACAGCGTTCGTCCGTGGATGAGATATACGCACTGATAGAGGGCGATCTCGAAAAGATAGTCAGCGAGGATATGCTTCCCGTGAGTTATCCCGCGACGTCGACAGGACGCGCCACGAAACTCGCCGCCGAAGCGATCCTTGCGAAAGTATACATGACGCACTACGCTGTCAACGATCCCAAATACGCCCGCGCCGAGGCCCTGCTAAAGGATGTGATCACCAAAGGCGGCAACCCGGCAGGCGGCAGCGCGATGGAGCCGTTCGCAAAGATATTCGACATCACCAACGAGATGAACAAGGAGATAATCTTCACGGTGCGCTACCTCAGCGGCGGCAAGGGCCTGGGTTCGGCATTCGGCAACATGTTCGCACCCGGTACCAGCGGGTCGAACGTGATCAACGGCGACGGCAGTTCATACAACTACCCTTCGGACGACATCATCAACACCTTCAAGGCCAATGCATCCGATATCCGCAAAGACATAACGCTGGCGGAGAACTATGTGAACAAAACCAACGGCAATGTTATCACGGTCGCCCCATGCCGTTACACCAAGAAATACCTGGCCCCGGTCGACACCAGGAACGACGGCGAGAGCGATTGGCCTATAGTACGCATGGGCGATGTGACGCTGCTCTATGCAGAGATACTCAACGAACTCTACGGCCCCACGGCCGATGCTTTCAAGTACCTGAACATGACGCGCACCAGGGCGGGTCTCACGGCGCTGACCGCTGTGGACTGCCCCGACAAGCTTGCCCTTCGTGACGCCATCCGTAAGGAGCGCCGCCTGGAGCTATCTTTCGAAAACCACTATTGGTTCGATCTGATGCGCTGGGGTATAGCCGTTCAGACCGTGAACGACTATCTCGCTGCGGAAGCTTTCTATCAGGCATATTCCTACACTGTGAACCCGATCACGGCTAACCAGGTGTTGCTGCCGATCCCGCAGAAGGTGATAAACATCAATCCAGATATTGCACAGAACCCGGGTTACTAATCGCAGGATGAGAAGATTATCGTAAAAAAGAGAATTTATGAAAAGTGTTAAAAACATACTGATCGCCGTCTCGCTCCTTGCCGGAACCATTCTTGCGGGGTGTAACGAGACCTTATATGTCGATCCGGTAAACAACAACCCGCCGACTATCGAGTTGTTCGCACCGGCTTCGGGTCCCATAGGCAGCCAGATAACCATAACCGGGACGAGCCTCAACAATGTCAACGAAGTTAAGATCGGCGGTGTGGCAGTGGAGATAAAATACCGCATTTCCGACACCCAGCTCGTAGCAGTGGCTGTCAAGAACGGCAAGAGCGGCAAAATAACGGTAACCAGCAGCCGCGGCACCGTCGAAAGCGGCGACGCGTTTACCTACACCTATCCTGCGCCCGCGCTCAACCTTGCGAAGGTGCCCGCCGTAGCCGAAATGGGTAACAATATCCTTCTCGAAGGATCGGGATTCGACGGTGTTACATCGGTCAACTTCACCGTGACGGGAAAAGCCGCGGTGCAGGGCGAGATCCAGCAGCAGACCCCAACGGAGATCATTGTGAAGATACCTTATGTCGCCGACGACAACGTGAAACTCTCGTTGAGCTACTTCAACGGCACCACCAATGTGGAGACACCCGCGGCGAGCAATCCTGCGATGGTCATCATACGCCATGCTCCGGTGGTTACGACCAACGTATTCCCGACGACCGACGTGGGCAAGACAATCCACCTCGAAGGAACGTACCTCACCAAGCTCGATTCGATCACCGTCGGTGGATTCAAAGGTATTATATCGAACCTCAGCGACACGTCGCTCGATCTGATGATCCCGGCCGGCAATTTCAACGACGGCGCCAATCCGGGTCTGTCGATTGTAACGCACTACTTCTCGGGCAACGAAACCCGCACGTTGACCACGACATTTACGGCCTACGTTCCCATGGTGAAGTTCTGGGAAAACGTCTCGATAACGGGCCAGGATTACACGGCCAATTCGAGTTTCACGTGCTTCTTCTCGCCGGAAACCGGTATAGCCTACGGCAACTCCGAATGGAAAACGGCCGTAGACCCCACCTCGTATGCGAAATATTCCGCCGGAGGCAGTTGCTCTGCGGCAAACAGGCCCAATGTCACCGCCTCGGAATATGCCGCTTCGCTTCCTTACTTCTTCATTTCGGGAGCCAATGCCGGAACTCTGGCCATCAACAGCCCGGCAAACAGCAACGGCCAGTTGAAGAACTTCAGGATGACCACCACCAGCAGTTCGTACATATCCGCGGGTAACGGCAACTATTACGGTACGCCGGTTGTGATGTTCCGCCTGTTGAACCCGGCTGTTCCTGTGGAACAGACGATCCGCCAGTCGGTGATCAACCAGACTATCACCGAGATCAACGCCACCAATTATCCGATCACGGCAACAACGATCGGCGGTGTGGACCTGTCCTCGTCGTCGACGGTACGGCCTTCGGGGGCCCCCAACAACACGTCCTGGTGCCCGGAGGCTGTTCTGGGGAATGTCTACAACAATGTCGATGCGATTTTCATGGTCATCTACTACGATGTGAACGGCTATGTTTCCACTGCCACCACGACCAATGTCGAGAAGATAGGGTTCCTGCACGTCAAGACACTCGATTTCAAACTCTACACCGGCACGGCGCCGAGCGCAAGTATCATGACGTTCAACATGTACTGGATGAAATACGCTTATTAACGTATAAAAAACGAATGGTATGAAATTCAAAAGTATATTTACAGGATTGGCCGTGTTTGCAGCCGCGATGGTTTTCCAGGGCTGCTCGAACGATCCGGTGATGTCGGAGCCCGTTTATAACAGTCCTGCGGTACAGAGCATGACCCCGTCGCTGGCGGCGGTTACGGGACAGACCCCGGGCACCAAGGTAACCCTGAAGGGAGTTGTGCTTTACAACGTGTCGAGGGTTCTTATAGGAGGTTTCGAATCGCCCATAGTGAGTCAAAGTTTCAAGGAACTCGTCTTCACAATCCCTGCCGGAAATTTTCCGGCAGGGGAGGTGACCCTCACCAGGATCGAGATATCCGACAACGAGTCGCCCGAAGGTAAGATCATATATCAGGCCGACTGTTATATCAAGGTTCCTTAGAGCCTGTCCTGATTTTATCGTTGGTAAACCACGGATAAACCATTATCTTTACACATCGGATTCATCCCTGCCCGCAGAAAAACCTGCCGGCAGGGATGGGCCGGTGCTTTACGGAAACTATATGGAGCCGTCGCTGCAAACCCGGGACGGCTTTCTTACAATACCACTATGAAAAAATTAATCACCGCACTGTTACTGTCCGTGTTGGCTACGGGCTTGCACGCCCGCAAAAGCGAATATGCACCGGGAGCCGAAACGGTGAGGCTTAAGGCGGCGGCCGGCGACACCATCGTACTGAAAGACGGACTTTGGCGCGATGTCACGTTCGACCTTCGCGGCGAAGGCACCGCGGAGAAACCCGTGGTGCTTATGGCGGCCAATCCGGGTAAAGCGGTCGTTACGGGCGACTCCCAGATGTCGGTATCGGGCAACCATATTATCGTTGCCGGCTTGCATTTCAGGGATATTGTCCGTGCGAAAAGCGGATTGTCGACATTCCTGTTTCATAGCAGCCAGGCCGCACGCGCCAACCATTGCACTTTGACCGGCTGCCTGTTCACGGGCAGCGGCGTGGAGCGCGACGACACGGAATCGAAGTGGGTCTCTGTCTATGGTGAGGACAATACCGTGAAAAACTGCACCTTCATAGACAAGGCCAACATGGGAACGCTTCTTGTGGTATGGCTCGAAGACGGGATAGTGCCCGCGCACAAGATCACCGGCAACTACTTCTCGCGCCCACGTTCACTGCCCGACTCCAAGGGCGGGGCCCGCAACGGGCAGGAGACCATACGCATAGGGACGAGCGATGTTTCGATGCAGGATGGCCGGTGCATGGTGGAGGGCAACTTCTTCTACCGTTGCAATGGCGAGACTGAGATCATTTCGAATAAATCGTGCGAGAATGTATATCGCGGCAATGTGTTCCGCGAGTGCTCGGGAGCACTCACCCTCCGTCACGGCAACCGCTGCACGGTGGATGGTAATTTTTTCTTCGGCGACGGGGCTGTAGAGACCGGCGGCATACGGATCATAGGCGAGGACCACAAGGTTTTCAACAACTATTTCAACAGCTTGTCGGGGACGGGATACCGCTCGGCGATATGTATCATACAGGGCGAAACCAACCCGGCGTTGAACGGTTATTTCAGGGCGCAACGGATCGTGGTGGTATTCAACACCATCGTAAACTGCCGCGAAGGGATAAGCCTCAACTACGGCACCTCGCGCCAGAACCAGCCGGTGGAAGATATCACCATCGCCAATAACGTCATCTGCACATCGAACGTCAGGGATGCCAACATAATCGTCCGAACCTACCCTGTGGAGGCCATCGACGTGACGTGGAAAAACAATTTCAGCTATGGCGGCACGCTCACCAAGATCGACCTGCAGGAGGCCGACGCCAACACGCGCGACCCGTCGCTGCGAAACGTGGGCGGGGTGTGGATGCCCTCCGACAAGTCGTTCCTTGTAAAAAAGAGCGTTACGGGCTACGACTTCGTTACTCACGACGCCCTGGGCCGTGAACGGGCCGGGGCAAAGATACCCGGTGCGTTGAACCCAGCGCCAGCCACCTTCGCCTTGCCGTCGGAATCCTCGACCGGAGCCGGATGGTATGTGCCATAAGGACAGCGCCCCGGGCTGAAACTGTAGAATGATCAACCTTTAAAATCTGTATATGAAACGTCTGCCTGTTGTATTGTTTCTGGTATTATGCACCTGCATCCACCTCCAGGGCAAAGTAACTAAACCCGTGGCACCCGAGAAGGTGGCTCAGGCCGTGGCCAAAGCCCGTCCGGGCGACACGATAACGATAGCCGACGGACAGTATCGCGACGTTAATCTTGAGATACGTGCCACGGGAACGGAAGGCAAACCGGTGGTCGTACAGGCCCAGACTCAGGGAAGGGTGATCTTCAGCGGAGGATCGACGTTGCGTCTGGCCGGGGAGTGGGTAACGGTCAGTGGTCTGATGTACAGGGAGTGTCGTCCGCAATCGGGATCGGTTATCGAGTTCCGCCTGGGCAGGGATGTGGCCAACCACTGCCGCGTGACTGATTGTGTAATAGATTCATGTAATCCGGAGAAGCGCGACGAGGCATACAGCTATGTGCTGCTTTATGGCCGCCACAACCGCTTCGACCACAACTCGCTGCTCAACAAACTGAACATCAGCGTCACGTTGATCGTTATACTCGACGAGGAGCGCAACCAGCAGAATTTCCACGAAATCTCGGCCAACTATTTCGGACCGCGCCCCGTGTTCGGATCGAACGGCGCCGAGACGATCCGCGTCGGCACGTCGCAGCAGGCTTATAAATCGTCGAACACCATCATCTCCGGCAACTTCTTCGACCGTTGCAACGGCGAAGTCGAAATAGTCTCGATCAAGTCGTGCGACAACACGGTCGGCGGGAATATATTCCTTGAGTGCCAGGGAGTGGTGGCACTGCGCCACGGCGACCGCAACACGGTTGAAAACAACACGTTCATAGGCAATAATGTGAAGAACACCGGCGGGGTACGGGTAGTCAACGCCGGACACACGATCCGCGGAAACACATTCTACCGTTTGGCGGGGGGGCGTTTTTTCTCGGCTATGGCCCTGATGAGCGCCGTCCCCAACTCGCTGCCCAACCGCTACTGCCTGGTAGAAAACGTCACGATAGAAAAAAATACATTCGTTGATTGCGCCAACATCGAATTCGGCACCGGCAGGGACGAGGAACGCACTCTGCCGCCGCAGGATGTGCGGTTTACAAATAATGTTATAATAAATCCCAAACTGCCGGCACCCTACCGCACGCTGACACCGCTCAAAGGCTTTGTATTCGAAGGCAACGAGGTGCTGCTGTCGGCTGCCATAAACATGAAGGGGTTTGCCAACCTGCCGAAAACCAAATACAAAGACTATTCCCCGGAGCCTGTCTTCGATGATTCGCAGTACGGCGCCTCATGGGACGAAAGCCGGATGATGACCATCGGCATCGACGCGCCGAAAAGGACCATAGGCGTATATCCCGGACAGGACAACCTTCCGGCCGCTGTCGATAAGGCCGCCGACGGCGACACTATCGAACTCTCGTCCGAAGGCGAATATATCCTTACGCGGCCGGCCGATGTCAGCCGCAAAATCACTATACGCGCAGCCAAAGGGCTAAGATCGAGGCCGGTGGTCAAATTCGCAGGCACAAAGAAGGCCAATATGATAACCATCCTCGATGGTGGCGGGTTGACCGTCAGCGGGATATTGTTCTCGGGCGAACTGGCCCCGGGCAAAGCGATGGCCTCGGCAGGCATATCGACCGGCGACGGGATGATCCAGCCCTACAACCTCACCGTGGACAACTGCGAATTCGCCGACTACGGCGAAAGCAATTTCTTCGCGATACGCGGGATGAAAAACACGTTCGCCGACCGCGTGGTGATCCGCAACTGCCTGTTCCGTGACCTCTCGGGCGACGCCATTAACTTCGCCGCCGAGAAGGACGATGCAGGCAGGTACAATGCCGACGAGGTGGTGATCGAGAACTGCGCCTTCAGCCGCATACTGGGCCTTGCGGTAAACATCTACCGCGGTGGTAGCGACGAGAGCACGGCCGGGCCATATGTGACTATCCGCCACTGCACGTTCTACGACGTATGTAACAAAGAGCGCGGTTCGGTGATGCGACTCATCGGGCCCCAGGTGATGACCATCGCCGACTGCCTGTTCTACGACAGCGGGCGGGGCGGCGCAACCATCCGTCTCGACGAGGCGACATGGGAGGTGATCGAAATACGTGGCTGCAACTTCTGGAATTCGGGCCGCGTGATCTCGATGACGGGCAAAGTGGTAAAAGGCACGCCGCTGAAACTTAAACCCGTGTTCGTCGACGCTTCCGCCCACGACTTCCGCCTTGCCAAAGGTTCGCCACTCACGGGCAAGGCCACCGACGGCAAAAACATAGGAATCAATTGACAATGGAGATGAAAAAACATATCGCCATTATTATAGTTACGACCTGCCTGGCTGCCGCATTGCAAACCGCCGGTATGGCTGCGCAAAAGCACCCGTCGCTGCTGCTGACGCCGCAAGGCGTTGCGGAGATACGCGCCGGGCGCGGTACCAACGCGGCATTCGACGCGACACTGGCGACGTTCGAAGCCGAGGCCGCGCGCGATGTAACGCGCGCGATAGTGGTGCCCCAGCCCCTGGATGGCGGCGGAGGTTATTCGCACGAGCAGCACAAGGAAAACTACTACGCGATGTACCGTTGCGGGGTGGCTTATCAGCTTACGGGCGATGGACGCTATGCAGACCATGTGGAGCGTATGCTGCTGGAATATGCCAGACTCTATCCCGCCCTGCCGGTACACCCGGTGAAGCTATCACCGACGCCTGGACGGCTTTTCTGGCAGACTCTCAATGAGTTCGTCTGGCTGGTGCATACGTCGGTGGCCTATGATTGCGTCTACGACCACATAAAACCCGAAACGCGCAAAACCATCGAGGCTGGGCTGTTCCGCCCCATGGTGCGGTTCCTGACCGAGGGCACGCCGCGCAACAAGGAGACTTTCAACCGTATGCACAACCACGGAACGTGGGCAATGGCCTCGGTGGGGATGATCAGCTATGTGATGGGCGACAGTGAAATGACACGCAAGGCGTTGTACGGCACCGATATGACCGGCAAAAACGGGGGTTTTATAAAGCAACTGGGCGAACTGTTCTCGCCTGACGGTTATTTCACCGAGGGGCCTTACTACCACCGTTATGCCATATGGCCGTTTGTGGTCTTCGCACAGGCCGTCGACAACAACCAGCCGGAGTTGAAGATATTCGAATACCGCAGCCGGATTCTCGAAAAAGCGCTCTACGCCCTGTTGCAAATGTCCTACGATGGAAAGCTGTTTATGCTCAACGATGCTTTGGAGAAGAGCCTCGGCGTCCAGGAACTGGTGTTCGCTACCGACATCATTTATAAGTCCAATCCGGCAGGCAATAAACAACTCCTCGACATAGCCTCGCGCTACCAGTCGACATTCCTGCCCACCGACGCCGGGTATGCCGTGGCACGCGATATAGCCCGCGGCCAGGCCGAACCGTTGAAACTGCACTCCGTGCTGCTACGCGACGGCGCCAACGGAGACCAGGGAGGTGTGGCGGTGCTGCGCAGCAAGCTGGAATTGGAGGGCAATGCGTTGGTTTTCAAGGCTACATCCCACGGGCTCTCGCACGGGCACTACGACAAGCTCACGTTTGCATATTACGACAACCACAGCGATGTCGTGCGCGACTACGGGGCTGCGCGTTTTGTGAACGTCGAAGCCAAATACAAGGGTCACTACACTCCCGAGAACAAAACATTCGCCATGACGACCATAGCCCACAATACGGTTACGGTGGACGGGCGGTCGCATTTCGACGGCAAATACGACGTCTCGTCGCGCCACGCCCCGCAGATCTATCTCTACGACGATTCGCGGCCCGGCGTACAGATCGTCTCGGCCAAAGAGAGCAACGCCTGCCCGGGCGTGGAGATGCACCGCACGATGGTCATGGCCGAAGCCATTGCCGAGCATCCGGTGATCATCGACCTGTTCAGGCTGGAAAGCGACGGCAAACACACCTATGATCTGCCGCTCTATTTCGGTGGCCAGATTGTCAGCGTCAACTACCCCTACGAGCGCGCCCTGACGGAAATGCAGACCCTGGGCACGGCAAACGGCTACCAACACCTGTGGCGAGAGTCGGTCTCCAGGTTGCTGCCCGGCAGGGTGTGCTTCACATGGCTCGCCGGAGACCGTTTCTATTCGATGAACACGTTGGCCGGAGAGGGATGCGAGATGTTCTTCGCCCGCACCGGCGCGTCGGACCCCGACTTCAATCTGCGCAGCGAACAGTGCCATATAGTCCGTCAAAAAGATGCCTCGCGCCACCTGTTCGTGTCGACCATCGAGAGCCATGGTAAATACGATCTGGTAGTGGAGCAGACCTCGGCGGCCACGAGCAGCATTGCCGGGATCGAAACGCTTGCCGACACCAGGGAATACACCGTGGTGCGCATCACGATGAAAAGCGGCGTCAAAGCCACGCTGATGCTCGCCAACGACGACCCGTCGGCATCGTCACACCATAACGCCGGGGGGTATATGTGGGATGGGGCCTACGACCTGCAGGTAGAGATCGAAATGAAAAACTAAAATCTTATAGAGATGAAAACACGCAGCGAAACGTTCCTCTTCGAGGACAAACTCAATTGGGAGCCGGCCGGCGAAGGAGTGCGCCGCCAGATCATGGGTTACGACGGCCAGTTGATGGTGGTCAAAGTCGAATTCCAGAAAGGCTCCATAGGCTACCAGCACGCCCACTACCACTCGCAGGCGACGTATGTCGTAAGCGGCAAATTCGAAGTCACGATAGAAGGCAAAACGCAGGTACTCAGTGCTGGCGA
The DNA here is from genome assembly GCA_031552535.1 of Rikenellaceae bacterium. Classification (GTDB taxonomy): domain Bacteria; phylum Bacteroidota; class Bacteroidia; order Bacteroidales; family Rikenellaceae; genus JAVBMJ01. The sequence continues at coordinate 6,255 of JAVBMJ010000064.1, read as the reverse complement.
CGGATTCTATATCGAGCCCGACGAGATGCATGGAGCGGTATGCCTCGAAACGGGCATACTGATCGACACATTCTCGCCCCACCGCGCCGACTTTATCAACAAATAAACTTCGGACCCAGGGCAGTCCGGTAGTTTGTTTAAACCACCTCCGGATATTATTGTAAATTCCGCTCCCGGGTAACCGACAGGTACTAAAACCTAAAGCCAATGAAAATAAAAGGATTGCGCTGGTGGGTCATAGGGCTCATCGTGCTCATTACGATCATAAACTATCTCGACCGCAATACTCTGGCCATCATGTGGCAGGGCATTGTGGGCGACCTGGGGCTGATCGACCCGTCGTTGCCCGACGCGGAGTACAAACAGGCCACGAAAGAGTTGTACTCCTATATTTACATGTTCTTCATGGTGGCGTACGGCATAAGCCAGATGATCTCCGGAAGGCTTTACGACAAGATCGGCACCCGCAAGGGTTTCGTCGCTTCCGTATCGGTATGGGCCATTGCAGATGCTTGCACATCGTTCTCCAAAGGGTTGGGTTCGTTATGCTTTTTCCGGTCGATGCTCGGATTGGGCGAAGCCGGACCATGGCCGGGATCGGTGAAGAGCAACAGCGAATGGTTCCCCCAGAAGGAAAGGGCTTTCGCGCAAGGGCTTTTCAATGCCGGAGCCTCCATAGGGGCGATACTTTCCCCGATATTGATAGCGCTGCTATATGCCGCCCTGGGCTGGAAGATGACCTTCATAGTCATAGGCCTGATCGGTCTGCTGTGGATTATTCCGTGGCTGATAATAAATAAGAAAGGGCCGAAAGAGCATCCGTGGATAACAGAAGAGGAGCGAGCCTACATCCTCGAAGGACAAAGCCAGGTGAAGGTTTCCGCTGAAAAGGGGCTTTCGTGGGGTGAGTTACTGCGAAACAGGAAAAGTTACGCGGTGATCCTGGGCCGGTTTTTCCTCGATCCGGTTTGGTGGATGTTCGTGGCATGGCTGCCCATATACCTGTTCGACGTTCACGGGTTCGATATCAAAAGCATCGGCATGACGGCTTGGGTCCCCTACGTAGGAGCTATGATAGGTTCGCTGGCCGGTGGATGGTACTCGGGGTTGCTTCTGCGCAAGGGGCGCAGCGTGGGATTTGCCCGCAAGTCAGCTGTAGTTATCGGATGCTGCATTATGCTTCCTTCGCTGATAGCCACGGCATTTGCCACCGACGTTTATGTCGCTATGGGACTTATGACCCTGATCCTTCTGGGGTTCCAGTTCGCGATGGGCAATATCCAGACCCTGCCCAGCGATATGTTCACCGGCAAGACGGTGGGTTCGCTGGCCGGACTGGGCGGCGGCGCAGCCACGTTGGGAGTGATCATATCGATGGTGTTCATCCCCTCGCTCACGGCCGGGGGCAACTGGCTGCCGTTCTTTATCCTGGGGGCCGTATTGGTTCCCGCGAGCCTGATCAGCGTATTCATATTCGGCAACACAGCAAAACAACAATAACCATATAAATTATTTTAAAGACATGAGACTTAAAGGAAAAGTAGCCGTAGTTACAGGCGGGGCAAGGGATTTGGGACGCGCCATATCGGTAAAACTGGCCGCCGAAGGAGCCCGGGTTGTGTTGAACTATTTCGACAACCCTGAAGATGCCTCAATGACCGTCGACATGATCAAGGCCGGGGGCGGTGAAGCCATTGCCGTGCAGGGCGATATGACAAAGGCTCCCGACGTGAAGAAACTGTTCGCGAAAGCCGGGGAGGCTTTCACGGGCAAGGTCGACATTCTGGTCAATGTCGTCGGAGGCATCGTGGGCCGCAAACCGATAGTGGAGCAGGACGAGGCATGGTACGACTTTCTGATGGATGTCAACATGCGCAGCGTATTCCTGTGCACGCGAGAGGTGGTTCCTATGATGCCAGCCGGCGGTTCGATAGTCAATTTCTCGTCGCAGGCCGCACGCGACGGCGGTGGTCCGGGCGCTTCGATGTACGCCACGGCAAAAGCTGCCGTGATGTGCCACACGCGTTCGATGGCCAAGGAGTTGGGTCCGCAGGGAATCCGTGTCAACGCACTGGCCCCCGGTATGATAGCCACTTCGTTTCACGACCGCTTTACCAAACCGGAAGCACGCACCAACCTTGCCAACACCGCGCCGCTGCGCCGCGAGGGAGCCGCGCACGAAGTTGCCGATCTGGTTTGTTACCTGGCCAGCGACGAGTCGTCGTACCTTACGGGGACCAATATCGACATCAACGGCGGCACGCTGTTCTCGTAATAACCTGGCCGGGCATCTTCCGACCGGAGTAGTCCCGGCCTGTTTTAAACAGTTTCTTAGAACAACAAGATCCCGGCTGGCATCGAGTGGAGTAAATTATCTTTGATCCCCTCGGTGCCAGCCGTTTTTTCAACTGCAATACAATGCCACCGTTTATAGCAACACACCTTGGTCATGCTTAAAGTACTCGTCAACGCCAACCTGCCGCGAGCGGGGTTCGAAGAGCTTCAACAGCGGTTCGAGGTCGTTTTCCCCGAAGGCGATTTCCTGACGCCGGAGGAGACCGGCCTCCATCTTCCTGAAGCATATGCTCTCGTGTCGACCTATTCGTTCAAGGTGACGCGTGAGGTTATCGACCGTGCCCGCGAACTCAAGATAATTGCAAACTATGGCACGGGAACCGACAACGTCGACATCGAATACGCTACCCGTCGCGGGATCGTGGTCACGAACAATCCCCGCGCCGTGGTCGAACCCACCGGCGAGTTTGCCTTTGCCCTTATGCTCGCCGCCGCCCGCCGTCTGGGGGAAAATGACAGACGCCTGCGCGACCACACCCTGCCGTGGGGCGTGATGCACAATCTTGGTGTGACGCTGCACCGCAAGACTCTCGGTATCGTCGGAATGGGTAACATCGGACAGGTCGTCGCGCGTTATGCCCAAGGCGCCGAGATGGAGATACTGTATCACAACCGCATGCCTCTTCCGGCCGCAGTCGAACGACGATACAACGCCCGACGGGTGGATTTCGACGAACTGCTACGGCTGTCGGATTTTATCTCGATCCATGCCCCGCTGACCGGTGTCACCCGCCACATGTTCTCCACGGTTCAATTCGAAGCGATGAAACCTTCGGCCATCCTGATTAACACCGCCCGCGGACCGATTGTCGACGAACGTGCACTGGTCGACGCCCTGAAGTCCGGAAAGATAGCCGCCGCCGGGCTCGACGTCTACGAGGCCGAACCGCACATCACCCCGGCCCTTCTGGAGATGGACAACGTCGTGCTGGCCGCCCATTCGGGCACTTCCACCCTGGAGGCACGCCGCGAGATGTCGTATGCCGCCTCACGGAATATCATCCGGTTTCATGACAACAACAACGAAATAACGAGGGTAAACTGACCCGGACCGGCACAATATTCCCTGCGCGACCTTTAACTGCTTGTTCTATAGTGATTTTACGGATAAATCACGGCAGGAGACAAGGTTGTCTTATCTAAACTCGGTCAGTTCGAAGTCGGCGAAGAGCAGGGTCTCGTCTCGCAGGCCGGTAACAGGAGTGGCGCCATTGTGCGTTTGGCGATATAGCCCGTATTTCGGGCGGACGAAGGTGCATCCTGTGCGCCAGAGGATAAGACCGGGCGATGTGTATTCGAGCAGTACCCTGCCGTCGGAGATACGCGTGATTTTTATGGAGTAGTGCGAGGCAGGGGCATAAACGGCGGTCTCCTCCACCTCGACCCACACTCCGAGAAACTGTGAGAGATCTGTTTCGGCGAGGTAAGTATTGGGGCTTGCCGCTCCGGACTCCGGGGCAGGCGCCCGGTAGATGAGCTGCAGTTTGTCGACGGGCGATTTTTTGCGGGCGGTGATGGTTATCAACGGTATCTCGTCACCGCCCACGGGTTTCAGTTGGTGGATGTGCGAAAACGCCGTCGAAGGCTGAAACCCCGCCGGCAGGCGGAATTTCCAACGGTAAGTGTGCTTTTCGCCACGTGTGGCATACATGGTAGCGGGAGAGCGGTCCCATGTTTTAATCTCGTTGCGCTGGCGGTCGCTGTCGGTTCCCCGGTCGTTGTCCGGCGTAAGATGGAGTGTGAACGCGAACACATACCGCTGCAGAAGATCGTCCCATTGCTGGGTTATGTGTTCGAACGGCGGGTTGTGCGCATCGTCGGGCGATTCGATCCCGTAACCTTTCGAGGCGATCAGATCGTAAGTGGAGGTATGCCCGTCGGCCGACAGGGTCATTATGGTTTTGTCATCTCCCCCGGGTGCATCGTCCGGGGTTTCACCTGGAGGATTGCAGGAGCAGTAAATAAGGACGCAAATAATGGCTGCTATACCGGAATAAACCCTCATGACGGCATATTTTTGTCGAAAGATAATATTTCTGCAATTGAATTGCTATATTGGTGCACCAATTTGTCGGATAAAATTAAAATTTCGTATATCATGAAAAAAGTCTTGTTTTCATTGCTGTTATTATCAGTTGTTTGCGTGGCCAGGGCCCAGGAAGTGACCAACCGCTACTCGATGAAACTCGAAGTTAATGGCGACGGTACATACAGCCTTATAAACGCCAAACGCTACGCCGCCATAGTAGATCTGGATAAAATTCCCGATTTGCTGGTACCATACACCTACTCCTTCGACCGCCTCAAAGCGTCGGACTACTCGAAAGTCGAAACACGCGAATTCGTTTATAAAAGTTATCCTGACTATGAGCTCAAATTGCAGGTCGACATGGCCGTCAGTGATACTCCGGCGCCATTCATGGTTTACATCCACGGCGGCGGATGGGCGCGCGGAACCTTCTCTTCGAACTCCGACCTGTCGAAATATGCCGCCCGGCAAGCCGGGGTCGCCGGGGTAAGAATATCCTATACCCTCGCCCCGCAACCGGGAGCCACGGTATTCGTATCAATCGAGGATGTGAAGGATGCCGTCAAATTCATACAGGATCATGCGGCAGAACTCAACATAGATCCCGCACGCTTCGGTTTCTGCGGCGGATCTGCCGGAGGACATCTGGCTGCAGTGGGCGCCATGTCGATCCCCGGGGCACGTCTGGTGATAAGTTATGCGGGAATTTACGATCTGGAACACGCCGCCATTTCTTCGAAGATATCAAAATCGAATACCGAGCGGATGAAATATTTCTGCGATGCCACTCCTGACGTGTTGCGCAAGGCCTCGCCGGTAAATATGATCCCGTCGAAGAATATTCCTGCCGCATTGCTCATCCACGGGTCGGCAGACATAGTAGTGGAATGCGGACAGAGCCGTATTTTTGCCGAAGCGCTTCGCAAAAAGGGAGCGGCTGACGTCGAGTTGAGCATCTACCCGTATTACGATCATAACATAAGCTCTAAAACGTCGGACCTGAAGGAAAAGTGCTTTTTCGACAGCTACGAATTTATCAAAAAGCATATTTTTTAGAATCCGGCATATCCCGGCTGGAAATCTGATATTTTTGAAGATTGTTCGAATATAAGTAATTTCAAACAATTAATGGTCTATTTTATCCGGTCTTTTCCGGGCATCTTTTTCCAGCGTCAATGCTCGATTTGCCACCGGCAAACCTTCGCTTGCCGCCGGAAAATCTGTTCCGCAAACGCCTCGGAAAAATGTACCATTAATTATTATCAATTACTTAACTTGTTCATTCTTTATGTGGCTGAGAACCATAATAACACAAAATATATTCGACAATTTATTTATAGTCAATTATTTATATCGCGAAATTTCAAAACAAGCTCTAAATTCTTCCGATGCTGCTTTTGTCATGAAGATCCCGTTACATAGAACGCCGCTATACGCCTCGATTTTCACGCCAAAATCATCCCGAAATCTATTTAAATAAGATTTAGACAGACTCTCAAGTCGACGAATGTATGGTTCGGCCAGGCACAGGATGTTTCCAATCCGCCGTTAACCTACTTTGTCTCCAACGATAACTATCCTTTTGCGATAGATCTGCCAATACACGGTTTTAAACTTGCAAAAGAGACTGTGCAAAGAGTCGACCTATCCCCTGTATGACGCATGGGCCCGGTCGCACGGGGCGGAAAACAGGGATTGGTGCCTGTATCCCGGTATCTGATAAATTTTGCGGGCTCAGTCCGAAAAGTAGGTTGGTGAGTTTTTTCAGGCGAAAATTTTAGCGAGTCTGAAAATGAAGTATGGTATGTCTACGATACCTCTGAGTTGAGCTCTGAAAGCTTTGATTTTGGCGTTGAAAGATTCAGCCGAGG
>JAVBMJ010000084.1:0-23790 GCA_031552535.1 Rikenellaceae bacterium | reverse complement strand
CCTCGGCTGAATCTTTCAACGCCAAAATCAAAGCTTTCAGAGCTCAACTCAGAGGTATCGTAGACATACCATACTTCATTTTCAGACTCGCTAAAATTTTCGCCTGAAAAAACTCACCAACCTACTTTTCGGACTGAGCCGGAAAATGCCGCTACACCATGAAATCATCGCGGACCCACAACACCGAAGGCGATTCAAACAAATAGCTTTGTTTGAATCGCCTTCGGTGTTGTGGTGAAAAACAGAGCCCCGCATAACGGATCCGCCTTCAGTCAGAGAGCGTCTAACTACGTTCGAAAGCTACGGCCGAGGCGCATCCCATATTATGTAAAATTGTTGTGAATTATCTTCAGGGCTATTCACGCCCTGCCTGCTCCGGATATAAAACCACAACCGCAGAAGCGGATAACCACTCCCTGAAAGCATCCTTTTATCGGTGGCGGAAGCGGCACACAATAAGCGGGCCGTACACAGACCCTACACCCCTTTGGCCGGCTGATGGAACAACTCCCTCAAATATGTATCCAGATACAGCAACTGATGGTCATCTCCTATAACCTCCTTCAGGAAGAGGTCTTCGTCGTCGATATTGTTGTCCGGAATTGTTGCTTCATTGTCTATCTCTTCCATAGGCATTGGTGTTACAGTGGTTGGATATTTCACAGGCCGGGAGGCATGCCCGGACGACCGTTTATATAATATTAATCTCGGCTTGAAAATAAATTCCGGAACAGACCCTTAAGTCTATAACGAAACATCCCGCACTTTATTGTAGAAATTCCAACAGACTTTACATACAAAAATCCGCAAGCCGGCTGAAAAGAACGAGAGAAATATTTTTAGACAAACCCTCAATTAAGGATAAGTTGCTTCTCCTTTATCATCTTCCGCAGGTTGATCAACGCGTAACGCATGCGGCCCAACGCGGTATTGATACTGACATCGGTGCTCTCGGATATTTCCTTGAAACTCATATTATTAAAATAGCGCATCACCACCACCTCGCGCTGCTCCTCGGGCAAAAATTCCACCAGTTTACGCACATCGTCCTCGATCTGCTCTGCCACGAGCCTGTCCTCGACCGTGTTGTCCGAAAATTTTTTGTTGTTCAACAAGTCGTAACCCGCCTCGAATTCCGAAACTTTGGCGTGTTGTTTAGTCTGCCGGAAGTAGTCGATAACCTGGTTGTGGGCAATACGCAACACCCACGACAGGAATTTGCCGTTATCCACATAGCGGTCCTCGTCAAGGAAACGTATGACTTTGATGAATGTGTCCTGGAATATATCGTCGGCTATCTCACGCGACTTGACCAACATGCAGATATAGTCCATCACCCGTTTGCGGTGACGGTCTATAAGCGCCGATATTGCACCGGCATCTCCATTTCCATAAATAGCAAGGAGTTCGCGGTCGGTCATTTTTACCAATTCTGTACTCATAACTGGAATATATTACGGATCCTGCAAAACCACTCCGACACCTTAAGTAAAGGAACGGTCCTGATGCAAAACCACGATTAGTCAGAGTAAGAATTCTTCGATAGGCAAAAATTTATTAAGCGACCATAAGTGTCAATGGTGCGAAAGTAAAATAAATTTCCCGAACTACAAAATATTTCGACTTTCCTGTCGTTCCCAACTCTTTCCGGCATGATCCGATCAATAAACATGCCAATCGTCAAAGAGTTAGAAACGGTTTAGAGAAGTCCTGTGAAAAGAGCGGGAATGCGGGTATCGAAACCCATCTCGCGGCCCGTAACCGGATGAATGAAATGCAGCCTCTGCGCATGAAGGCATATGCGTCCCGGCATGGTGGCTTTCGATCCGTACTTGCGGTCGCCGGCCACCGGATGGCCTATGTGTTCGAGGTGCGCGCGGATCTGGTTCTTGCGTCCCGTCTCCAATTCCAGTTCCAGTAACGCCACGCCGCGGCCCGCGCCGGCAACCTTGTAGCGTGTCACGGCGTCGCGTCCCTCATCGCCGCGGGAGACATAAACCTTCAGATTTTTGTTTTCGGCCAACGGAGCGGATATGATCCCTTCATCCGGCGACGGGACGCCCTCGACCACCGCGACATAGGTGCGCCGTGTCACCACCTGTTTCCAGTTGCGCTGCATGGCATCCTTAACCTCTTCGCTTTTGGCGACAACCATCAGCCCCGAGGTCTCCCTGTCGAGCCGGTGCACGATGAACACCTTCGCCGACGGGTCGCTGCGTTTGACATGTTCGCTCAGGATATGGAATGCCGTTTTTTCACGCTCACTGTCGGTTCCCACCGACAGCAGGCCGCACTGTTTGTCGGCAACGATAAGGTACTCGTCCTCGAAAACTATCTTCAACATCCGGTGACTCAACACCTCGGGACGCCACCCCGGGAGTATCTCCACCTCGTCGCCCTCACGCAGAGGTGTGTCATGGCGAGTCGCCACCACACCGTTCACCGCCACCTGCCGGTGCGTCAGGAACGACTTGACCGACGTGCGGCTCATGCCCTGCAATGCCTCCATGAGAAACGGCATCAGCGTTCCCTCACCACCCACCTTTAATTTCCTGCCTGCAACCATTCCCGTACAACCCCTTTATTCAGCCAGCTTGCTCAACGGAAATTCCTCACGGACCACAAACGCACGGTCGAAACTACCCTTGACCTTACCCCATAGTATGATGGCTTCCTCCATCGTAAGGCAGTTGCCCACAGTGACCTTGAAGTAAGGATTGTCGTACGACATATAGGTCGGCACATCCGGGAACATCTCCCTGAAGCGGTTTTGTGCGGCTACTGCCGGCATACGGGCGTTCTGGCCGTTATCGAAAAATATCCTCACCCTGTATCCCTTGATCTTTTCGTCGCCATCCGGCGAGGGCATAGACGAGATAGCTTTTGCCGCCGTGGGGTGCACCACAATTTCCACACTCGATTTATAGACCGAATCGGGAGCGGCTAATTTCGACCGGAAAAGTTCGGTATTTTGCGCCATGGCACACGAGAAAAAAGCGGCCATGATATTGACGGTCAACAAAGCCGCCGTACGTCTCCTGCTGTTTACCATTGTTTATATTCCTATTTGCCCGGGATTCGACACCCCGAATTTAGCGAGAAGATCTCCAAGAGGCATATCATCTACCTCGTATCTTTTTTTAGCCAGACCCACCTTGGCCGTCGCCTTACCTGAAACCGTTATCCTCGAAGCCTTGTCGCCTATCCCGCCGCCCATCAGCGACAGAGCCGCTATCGGGTTAACGAGGCGCATCTTCAACGGCAGCACGATAGTGGTCTCGCTGCGTTTCGGGATAACCACCTGCTCTTTCAACGACACTTCGAGCGCCGGCCTGCCGTCGAGCGAAAGGATCATAACCCCGCTGTGTAACTTAACATTCACCCCGGCTTTGTTCTCCACCTTCAGCGCCATCTCCATTCCCGTCTGGCCGAAAAAATTAACTCCCTCGACCTTGTGGAAAACAATGTCGCTGCGCTTTATGCACCCCGACATTACGACCGCGCACAATAGCAGCGCCCAATAGATTATTTTCTTCATATCCAAACTATTACTTCGCCTTATTGACTCCCCTGTATATATGTGCCACACCCAACGTGAGCGATTTCATGCTGCAATCCGAGAAACCCGCTCCGCGCAACAGCTCCAAAAAGTCCTCTCCCGACGCAAACGCTCCCACCGACCGCGGCAGATAGCCGTAGGCTTTCCTGTCGCCCGAAACCATTCCACCAACGACGGGCAGCACCCTGTGGAAATAAAAATTATACAGCGCCCCGAAAGCCTTGTTGCGCGGAGTCGAGAATTCGAGCACCCATACTTTGCCCCCCTCGCGCAGCACCGACCGCATAGCCCGCAACCCCAACGCCACATCCTCGAAATTGCGCACCCCGAAGGCTGCCGTAACCACGTCGAACTCCCCGAACGTCTCCCTGTCGAGACTGCCCGCATCGGCCACCCGCAGGTCGACCCTGCTGCCGAGCCCCGCTTTGCACACCTTCGTCCGGCCCACCTCCACCATGCCTTCCGACAGGTCGGCTCCCACAACCACCGCACCGGGCACCCGGCGTGCGATCATCATAGCCAGATCGCCCGTACCGGTAGCCACATCGAGCACCCGCCGTGGATTCTCCCGGGCCACCTCGTTTAACACACACCGGCGCCATCCCCGGTCGATACCCAGCGACAGCACATGGTTCAACAGGTCGTAGCGACGGGCGATGCGGTCGAACATCTCACGTACCTGCTCGCCTTTCGGACGGTCATGGTCATATGGGTTGGTCATTGGTAACGCATTGTTGTTTCGGGCGACACGCGCGACACGACCAACAAAGGCAGCGCCATCACGATCAGAATAACGGCAAAGGTAGCAAAATTGAACAGAACGATCCAACCCCACTCTATTTTCACCGGGACCCAGGCAAGGAAATAGGCCGCCCGGTCGAGCGGAACGGCATGCGTAAAATATTGCAACGCACACAATCCCAGGCCCACGATATTCCCCCATACCACACCCCGCATCACTATAAAGAGGCTGCGCAGGCGGAACACGCGCTGCAGCGAACGGTTTGTCATCCCCACGGCTTTCAGTATTCCGATCATCTGCGTCCGCTCCAGCAATATTATAAGCAACGTGGAGCTCATATTCAATAGCGCCACCAGCAGCATTATCACCATTATAACCGCCGCGTTGACATTATGCGTCTCCAACCAGTCGAAAAGGCTCGGGTAGCGCGACTTAAGGCTCGTCGAAGTAAGTATTTCGCCATCCCAACCGGGCGTTCGGAGCACCGCACGCTCCACGTCGACGGCAAAATCGTCCAATTCCCCGAACCGCAGCGTATTGACTTCGTAACCCGACACCTGGTCGCCGGCCCAGTTGTTTATCCGGCGGACATTACGTATATCGGTTACCACCACCAGTTTGTCCATCTCATCGAACCCCGTGTCGTAGATACCGCACACCTTGTAGCGGTCGCGGCGGGGTGTGGCTCCTTCGCGGATGAAGAGCACCTCCACCCGGTCGCCCACCCCGGTCTTCATCATAGCGGCAAGAGTGGACGAAATCAGTATATCCTTATTACGCAGCGTATCGGCCACTTGAGGCAACTCCCCGGCGACAAGGTTCGCTGTGAAAAAACCCCAGTCGTAATCGGCCCCCACACCTTTCAGCACAATACCCTGCATCTGGTCGCCGGCCTTAAGCACCCCTCCCTTCTGGGCGTAGGGATGAATGCTGCCGAAATTACGTATCCCCCGCACGGCGTGCTCCAACGCCGGGTCGAGCGTCATGGGCGAAGTCTCGAACGAAACATTGCCGTCGAGCCTCGTGATCTGCACATGCCCCCCGAAACCCGTAAGTTTCGACGTTATCCCATCCTTGAAGCCCCATATCACGGCCAGCGCGACGATGACCACAGCCACACCGATGGCGACACTGACAGTGGCGATACGCACCATAATGCTGCGCCCGGTGCCGCCGCCATCCGACGACAGACGGCGGGCTATAAATAATTCGGTATTTCGATCCGGCATAAAAGCGTTTTAGGAGAGAGTGCAAAGTAACATAAAAATTCGTACTTTTGTACTCAGAGTCTGTCCAGGAATTTTTCTCTCGTTCTTTTTCACCTCTTTCCGGCGTTTTTTCCCGCCGGTTTTTGGCACATATTTCCGATATGCTCCTGCAGCCGACGTAGCGAGCGAGAGCAGAGCCAAGTTTACTTGAGCTATGCCAAGCCGCAAGGAGGAAAACGAAGTTAAACCGTCGAGAGAAACCGTGTAAAAAATGCAAAAAATAACTTAGGTAAAATTCCTGACAGACTCTCATACCGTCAAAACAACACACTTATGGGTAAAGTAGCATTGGTCACCGGAGCCACATCCGGGTTCGGGGAAGCCATCGCCAGGGCCTTGGCCTCGTCGGGCTACGATGTGATAGTCACAGGACGCCGGTGGGACAGGCTGAAGGCACTTAAGAAAGAGTTCGAAGAGGAGTACGGCGTAAGCGTCCAGACCCTCGGGTTCGATATCCGCGACCGCCACCAGTGCGAAGCGCAGATAGGGTCGCTGCCCGAAAATTTCCGCGCTATCGACATCCTGGTCAACAATGCCGGGCTCGCCGCGGGAATGGAGCATATCGACAACGGCGACCCGGGCGATTGGGACGCCATGATCGACACCAACGTGAAGGGGGCGCTCTACATAACACGCATCGTATCGGCTTCAATGGCCGCCCGCGGACACGGACACATAATAAACATAGGCTCGATATCGGGGACTTCGGTCTATGAAAACGGAGCCGTATACTGCGCATCGAAGCACGCAATGCACGCCCTGAGCCAGGGAATGCGCATCGACCTGCTGCAACACGGCATAAAAGTGACCGAGATACGCCCCGGAATGGCCGAAACCGAATTCTCGCTCGTCCGCTTCCATGGAGACGATCAAAAGGCACACAGCATATACAAAGGAGTGGAACCGCTCACCGCCGAAGACGTGGCGACAACCGTGATATGGGCCATCAGCCAACCCCCGCATGTCAACATCGACGAAATAGTAATGACCTGCACAGCACAGGCAAACAATTTTTATACATACCGCAAGCAATAATCCCCGGCAAACAAACGTTGGGTTTATTGATTGGGGGGAGTGGATTTGGGACGCCGTACGGTTTAGACCGCGTTTTTCGGGAAGCGGCGATCGGATGCTGCCGTAGAAGGTAATCATAAAAATTAATAAACGGTTTAATTTCCCATGGGAAAATAAACCGTTTCTAAGAGAGGATAAAGAGATGGTATTGAATACAGAGTGGATTTTGGTTCTGGTTATCGGAATTGTAGGGATGCTTGTGCAGGCCCGTTTGCAGAGTGTTTTCCGGAAATATTCACAGGTTGTTTTCCCGGGCGGTATGACGGGAAAGGATGTAGCACAGAAAATGTTGCGCGACAATGGGATATACGATGTACAGGTCGTTTCGACCGGGGGCCATTTGACGGATCATTATAATCCCAAGACCAGGACGGTGAACCTCAGCGAGAGTGTTTACGGTAGCAGCAGTATTGCTGCGGCGGCGGTTGCGGCCCATGAATGCGGCCATGCCGTGCAGCACGCACGCGCTTACGCCCCGCTGGAGATGCGTTCGGCGCTGGTGCCGGTAATATCGTTCACATCGAGGTTTTCGCTGTGGGTTGTCATCGCGGGAATACTCGTACTCGCCACTTTCCCTGCCCTGTTCTGGGTGGGGATAGCGATGATCGGCATGTCGGCGTTATTCGCCGTGGTCACGTTACCGGTGGAGTTTAACGCTTCGGCCCGGGCGCTGGAGTGGCTCAAATCGAGCGGTACACTGCAGGGAGTCGAAGTGGCCCAGGCCAAAGAGGCTCTTTCGTGGGCCGCAAGCACATACATAGTGGCGGCTCTGGCGGCCATAGCCACGCTGCTGTATTATCTCAGCCTGGCGCGCAACCGGAATTAACCGGGAGTTTGCCTCGCAACAGAAATGCGTTTCCGGGCCCGATGCAGGTTCTTACAACCCCATCCGGCCCGGACCACATAAATTCCAAATGTTAATAAAAAGAAGATAACTTGAACAAACCGGCCATCATTCCGGCACTTTTCGACACTATTTTTGTAGCACAATATATTACAGCGTATTTTTTGCCATAGAAAAATGTCGTCGATGAAAGAGAGGCAGGAACTCGATATCGAACTTCCCGAAGGTGTCGCGGAAGGCGTATATTCAAATTTGGTAATCATTTCACATTCTACTTCGGAATTCGTTCTCGATTTTGCAGCACTTATGCCCGGAGTTCCGAAAGCAAAGGTCCGGAGCCGTGTAATCCTTGCCCCCGAGCATGCCAAACGGTTGCTGATGACTCTTCAGGACAATGTGGCAAAATACGAGACCAATCTCGGGGAGATCCACATACATACCATACCCCAGGATAACATGATGGACTTGGGATTTAATGTAGGGGAGGCATAGGAATTTTCATACAGATCAAAAACCGGTCTGGTCAGTCAGGTTTTGATATCATAATTGATCGCCCCCAAGAGTCCTATATGCGACTTTCGGGGGCGATTCGTGCGGCGTAACCGCCTCTTATTGGCCGAGGCCTATTGAAATTACGGTAGTTTCTTACTACCTTTGTAGTGACTGCAAAAAATCGCGCACAACAGTCGCGGCAAACCGGTAAACAAAAGCATCAACTAATAACCACATACACCTATTATGAGTAAAATAAAAATCGCCGGACAACCTCTGCCCGGCATGCCTTGGGAAGATCGCCCCGAGGGATCGAAGGAGACGGTATGGCGCTATTCGAAAAACCCGATCATCCCCCGCGACCTTCTGCCTACGTCGAACAGCATATTCAACAGTGCCGTAGTGCCTTTCGGCGACGGTTACGCCGGAGTATTCCGTTGCGACGACACCAACCGCCGCATGAGGCTGCACGCCGGATTCAGCAAAAACGGTATCGACTGGGACATCAACCACGAGACCATTGTATTCGAATGCGAAATCGAGGAGGTTAAAGAGTGGGTCTACGGCTACGACCCGCGGGTATGCTTCATCGAAGACCGCTACTATGTCACCTGGTGCAACGGTTACCACGGCCCTACGATAGGTGTAGCTTACACTTTCGATTTCAAGACTTTTCACCAACTGGAGAACGCCTTCATCCCGTTCAACCGCAACGGGGTCATGTTCCCTAAAAAAATAAACGGCAACTTCGCCATGCTGAGCCGTCCGAGCGACAACGGACATACCCCGTTCGGCGACATATTTTACAGTGAGTCGCCCGAATTGGAATATTGGGGCCGCCACCGCCACGTTATGTCTCCGTCGGCCTTCGAAAAAAGCGCATGGCAGTGTACAAAGATAGGCGCAGGCCCGATCCCTATCGAAACCAGCGAAGGATGGTTGCTGATCTATCACGGAGTACTCAACTCCTGCAACGGATTTGTGTATGCGTTCGGATCGGCATTGCTCGACCTCGAAAAGCCGTGGAAGGTGACAGCACGCAGCGGCCCGTATCTCATCACACCGCAGAAGGATTACGAATGTATGGGCGACGTCCCCAACGTCACGTTCCCCTGCGCAGCACTTCACGACCCCGAAACAGGACGCATAGCGATATATTACGGCTGTGCCGATACCGTAACAGGACTCGCATTCGGGTATATCCCCGAAATAATCGAATTCACAAAACGCACTTCGATATTATAAACACAAATCAATGTTCACAAAGAGGGAACGATGCCGGACTTCAGGCATCGTTCCCTCTTTGGATTTAAGGGGTAATGGTCGTTATTGCAGTCTTACCTTGAATTTCTTAAGGCTTATTATGATTAATATTACCGCCATTGCGGATAATATTATCAACTCTTTTGCTATGTCTGTGGCTCCGAGTCCCTGGATCATTACTTTCCGCACTGCGTCGACGAACCATCGCGCGGGGATTGCGGCTGAGATTATGCGCAGCAACAGGGGCATGCTTTCGACCGGGAATATGAGCCCGGAGAGCAGCATGGTGGGCATCATCAGTCCCATACCTGAGGCAAGCATTGCGGCGACCTGTGTTTTTACGACCGACGATATCAACAGTCCGAGCGACAGCGACACGATTATGAATATTACGCAAAGGATGGCGAACAGTACGGGATTTCCGGCTACCGGAACCCCGAGTACCAGCACCGACAGCAGTAATATGGTGCAGAGGTTGAAGACCGATACCACCAGGTATGGGACGGCTTTGGCCAGAATGATCCAGATCGGGCGGACGGGCGAAACTAGCAGTACCTCCATCGTGCCTGTCTCTTTTTCGCGAACGATGGATATGGCGGTCATCATGGCGCATATCAGCATAAGGATCAATCCTATCACTCCCGGCACGAAGTTGTAGGCGCTCTTCATCTGCGGGTTGTAGAGCATCCTTACCCCTGCCTCTATCATAGGCGGTGTGTTGTCGGCCGCCTCCTGTCCGTAAGAGGCTATTATGCCCGAGGCGTATCCCATGACGATGGTCGCTTTGTTGGGGTCGGTGGCGTCGGCTATCAGTTGTACCGAGGCCCGGCCGGTGCTGGAGAGGTTTTCTCCGAAGTTGTTCCCGAACACCACAACCAGGTCGGCCCGGCCGGTGCGGAACAACCCTTCGATATCGTGCCCCGAGGCTGCCGGCTCGACGAGATCGAAATAGGGATTGGCGGCAAAGCGGTCGGTTATCGTGCGTGCCATCTCATCCTGCGGCGGACAGACTACCGCCAGACGCACGTGGCGCACCTCGGTCGAAATGGCGAATCCGAAAAGGATGATCTCGACGATGGGTATTCCCACGACGATCAGCAACGTGCGCCGGTCGCGCAGGATGTGCAGGAACTCCTTGTGTATGAATGCTGCGAATTGTTTCATCTTTCAGATTGTTTCCCGGAGCCTGCCTGCGATATAACCGCCCCGTGCAGGCTTCCGGCCATACATATACATATGCCAGGGCGTGTTAGCATAAACGTTTATGCTAACACGCCCTAATAACTACCCCTCCCCGCGTTGCGCTCCACGTGCCAGCATGCGGAATACGCCGTCCATATCTCCGGCCCCGAAATCGTGTTTAAGGTTCGAGGGAGTGTCCATTGCGCTTATCACGCCGTCTACCATTATCGACACACGGTCGCAATATTCCGCCTCATCCATATAGTGTGTCGTTACAAAGACCGTGATGCCGCGCCTTGCCGCGGCATAGATCATCTCCCAAAACCGGCGCCGAGTGGCAGGGTCGACGCCTCCCGTAGGCTCGTCGAGGAAAACTATCCGCGGCTCGTGAATAACAGCCACCGAAAAGGCCAGCTTCTGTTTCCATCCCAACGGCAGGGCCCCGACCAGCGTATTGCGCTCACTATTGAAGCCCAACTCTGTGAGCAGGCTGTCGGTCTTTTCGGCTATCGCTTTGTCACCCAGCCCGTAGATCCCCCCGAAGAGGCGTATGTTCTCCCTCACCGTGAGGTCGTTGTAAAGCGAAAAACGCTGGCTCATGTAACCTATATTCCGCTTTACGCGTTCGCTCTGCCGGGCTGCGTCGAACCCCGCCACCCAGGCCCGCCCCGAAGTGGGTTTCGATAATCCGCACAGCATCCTCATGGCTGTGGTCTTGCCCGCGCCGTTGGCCCCCAGGAATCCGAATATTTCGCCCTGCGAAACGTCGAAGGTTATGTTGTCGACAGCCGTGAACGACCCGAACCGCTTGGTGAGGTTCTCCGCGACTATTACCTTATCCGTTGGTTTCATTTAGATTTGATTTCAGGAGATGTTTGGTCGTGTCTTATGCTTCCGCCCTGCCACGGTCCAGGTAGTAATCTTCGACAGTGGGAGGAGTGTCGTCGACAGATACTCCGGCGTGCCCCTTATGCCGGAGGTATTCCTCCAACATCCGTTTCGTGTACTCTTCATCGCGCAGCGTGACATGGTGCACATCGCCGAAAGCGAAACATGTGTCTATGGCCGGATTGGCGCGCAAGTCGGATAACAGCGCAAACATATCGCTGCCGCGTACCGTCCACAGCCTGCGCCCGAAACCTGACACAAGCCCCGCCGGAGTGTCGATGCCTATGAACCGTCCCTCGCGCATCAAAGCCACACGGTCGCAACGGCCCGCCTCGTCCATATAAGGTGTCGAAACGAGTATCGTGATACCCCTCTCCCGCAGGCGCCCCAACATATCCCAGAACTCACGCCGCGAAACAGGGTCGACCCCCGTCGTAGGCTCGTCGAGTATCAACAACGACGGGGCGTGGATCAAAGCGCAACACAGCGCCAGTTTCTGTTTCATGCCTCCCGACAATGCTGCCGCCCGCCGCTTGCTGAAAGGTTCCAACTGCCGGTATATATCGCTCACAAGGTGATAATTCTCCTCGACGGTGGTCGAAAACAAAGTTGCGAAAAAACGCAGGTTCTCCTCCACGCTCAGGTCGGAGTACAACGAAAAACGACCGGGCATATAACCCACATCCCGGCGTATGAGTTCGTAATCCGACACAACATCCAGTCCCCTGATGCGGGCACTCCCCGCGTCAGGTAACAACAATGTCGCCAATATCCTCAATAGCGTGCTCTTACCCGCCCCATCCGGTCCTATAACGCCAAAAATTTCACCTGCCCCAACGTCAAGATCGACTCCCCGTAAGGCAAAGATATCACCATAGCTCTTCTCTAAACCAATAACACTTATAACCCCCATAACCCACCGAGTTTTACAATATGATCTATTCTGTTGCGCGTGTCGGCGTTAGATAAAAATAGCCCATGAATCCGAAACGTCCTCCGATAGCGTTTGCGCTCCCGTTTCCTTGCGATAGATATTGCGGGTTACCGGCTCCAATGGATATCCGTCAGGAACTGTTTAAAATTTCCTATGGAAAATCAAACAGTTTCTCAAACAATTTTCGCCCGGCCGTTTTCCACTTTGATATAACCTTTGGTTGCGGCGGCGGCTATGCCCCGTGACATTGCCGTTTCGACGTTCGCACCCATACGGGAGTAGCCGAACAACTGTCCCGCCAGGCGGGCAAGGTCGGGTGTAGGCAGGCTGATCTGCTCTTCGAGTATCTGCCTGATCCCGTTGGCGACCTCCTCTGGCGGCAGATCCGTGGCGTCGCGCCCCGAGTCGGGTCTGAAAACGGTGTAATTATCGAACTGTTCTTTATTCGACCAGAAGAAAACCATCCCTTCGTGCGCCGACCGGTAGAAGGGCATATACATGGTGAGCCTCTCTAAATGGGCGTCGAGCCGCGGTCCCAGCCTGGAGATGCCCCAGGCCGAAAGAACACGTTTGCATAACAACTGGCGGCTTATCGGCGCCTCGGCATTCACGACCTCGGCGATCTGGCCTGCAATATACCTTTCATACGCCGGCTGCGTGAAATCTTCGGGAGCAAATCTCGACGCAGCGAGCCGGGCAGGTGTATATTCCCGGGCATTACTTCCTGAGATAGTCCCCGATACAGAAGCGCCCGCCCGGGATTGAAGAGGCACGTCCGACCCGACCGGATCGGGCACATCGGCCGCCGGCTTTTCCACCGGGGACGGTCCCGAAGGTGCGTCGCCGGCTGAGGCATACGCAGACCGTGGTGTATCTACGCTACCCTGCTCCGCACTTTTCACCGCCTCGTCTATCGCCGCGAGCACCTCCGCGGGCTTTTCCCACCAATCCATAGTCCACACCCGGCAGATATTCCACCCCAACATCTTAAGCACGCTGCTTTGGACTATCTCGCGGTCGCGCGCCGTTTTGGTACGGCGATAGTTCTCCCCGTCGCACAAAATCCCCAGGATATAATTAGACGGATTGCGGCGGTCCACCACCCCTACGTCGACCCGGTAACCCGAGCACCCTATATTGGCATGGGCTTCGTATCCGCGGGCGACGAGTTCGCGCATTATGATATCGGCCAACGACCCGGCGCAATGTCCGTCGGGACGGATCGGGGAGCGTACCTCCCGTTTTTCGGCATATTCGAGGAAACGTTTCAATCCGGCCACTCCCACCGCCGACGAGCGGTTGAGGTCGATCTGGTCGGAGCGGAGCGTCGAGTATATGATCATTTCGTAGCGTGCCCTCGAAACAGCCACGTTAAGGCGCCGTTCGCCCCCTATGCGGTTCAGGGGACCGAAATTCATGCTGACCCTGCCGTCCGGGTCGGGCCCGTAGCCAACCGAGAACAGGATCACATCGCGTTCGTCGCCCTGGACATTTTCGAGGTTCTTGACAAAAAGCGGCTCCGCACACTCCAACGCCATCGTTTCAAGGTCGGGACGCGCGACGAACAACTCCGACAGCAGGTCTTCGATAAGGGCCTGCTGGACCGAACTGAACGTAACCACGCCTATGCTCCGCCCGCGCAGGCTCTCGTCTGCCAGCCGGCGGGCGATCTCATCGACCACCGCCTGGGCTTCGGCTCTGTTCTGGCGGGTTTTGCCCTTGTCGTAGAACCCCCCGACACGCACAAGGCTCACCTTCGACTCTATGTTGTCGGGCGATGGGAATGTGAGCAGTTTGTTCTCGTAATATTCCGAGTTGCTGAACGCGATCAGGCTCTCGTGTTTGCTGCGGTAATGCCACAACAGGTATTTCGAGGGCATCGACAGCGCGAGGCAGTCGTCGAGGATGCTCTCCTGATCTTCGATCTCGATATTATCCTCGTCGACGGTATTTGAGGTGAAGAAACTCGTGGGCGGCATCTGCCGCGGGTCGCCGACGATCACCACATTCTTGCCCCGTGCGATGGCTCCCACGGCTTCGTAAGTGGGCATCTGTGAAGCTTCGTCGAAGACCACCAGGTCGAATTTTTCGGCCGCCGGGTCGATATACTGCGCCACCGACATGGGGCTCATCAGCATACACGGGCACATCCTGGGCAACAGCGCCGGGATCTGGTCGAAGAGCTTGCGTATGGGCATCATTCGCCCGTTGTTCTTGATGTTTTTTTGTAAAATCCCCACCTCGGAACTTTGGGCCGCCTCTTTGGTGAACGACGGGATGCCCGCCGCCAGTTTGGCGTACAGCTCTTTCCGGGTAAGCTCCTGGAACGCGGCGGCGAGTTCTTTATACTTTCCGATCACATCCTCGAAAAGACGGCCCTTGAAGAGTTCCAGTTTCGGCTCGCGGGCGACGACGTAAAGGATGCAGGCTTGATAAAGGCTCTTGCGGTAAACATTCCGGATGTCGCCGGCCGGGATATTTTTCGACACGTACTCCCCGGCCACAAGCCCTATGCCCAGCGCTTCGAGACGGCGGCGCACGGCCAGCCACTGGTACCAGTCTTTCAACTTGTCGAGATTAGTCTGCCACCCTTTAAACATCTCCACTGCATCGTCCATCCATCCGGGTCCGGAAAACGGCGCCCGGGCCACTCCCAGCATCGCGAACAAATGCTTCTCACTCTCTTCGAAGAGGCCGATAGACTCGCCGAGCGAAACCATCCTGCGTTCATACAGGCTCCTGAACACCTCGACGCCGTCAGCCACATGGACCGAAAGCGCCTCCTTCATTTTCGCCGCAGCGGAAGCATCCCCCGCAACATTAAGGATAAGGCTGTTCAACAGGGCAAAATCGTCGGTGATCTTTTGTATATTCTCCCAATCCTCTTTCCTGCCGTATTTTCCGTAGAGGTCGCCCAGGCGGGCGGAATAAGCAGATACGAACTCCTCCTCACGCTGGAAGCGGGTTATTTTTTCCAGCAGGTCGCCCACCACGGCTGTTTTCAAAGCCCCGCTACGGGAGAAGACGGCAAGTTGCTTGCGGATTTTGCCCTGTCCCATGAGCCTTGGCAGGAACCACTGTCCGGCGTGGCGTTTCCAGGCCATATCTAACTCCCCGGCATCGACTTTAAGTATCGAATCGGAATAACTCTCCAGCAACTCTTTGCGGATCTTGTCGCGCCGGCGGCCATGGGTTGCCACATCATTCATCTCTTCGAGCGTCTCGCCCACCTTCCCCTGGCGCAAAAGGGCCGGGGTAAGCTCCGGAATGCGGGTCAGTATCTTAATTATATTCGATACCCTGGCCGCCTGCTGCCTCTCACCGCCTGCCACTACCCCGCCGGTCATCGCATAAAATTCTTCCAGCCCGCGGCGGACCGCTGCCAATGCTTCGAGACACCGGTCTATACCCTCCGAGACTTGTTCTTTCAATGACGCCGAATATTCGGCGATATCGATCCCCGACAGCGGATGGCCGTGGGGGTGTCCGCATGCGTTTCCGACCGACACCAACGCCTCCACGGCTTCATCCCACTCGGAAACCTTCTCCCCGGTCAGGCCCTCCAACAGCGCCTGCGGCACCGTAAACTGCTCCACGGCCCCGATAGAGAGGTAACCCGTTATGGCATCGTACACCGAAAACCCGAAGTGGTGCTTTCGATGCAGCGCTTCGACGTAAACGTTCAACTCCTCCCGGAAAGAGTGTAGCCGGGCCGCTTCGCGGGCGAAATTTTCGGGCGAAGAGTGCTTAACCACCTCGGAAGTCTGCCTGAGCTGTTCGAGCACAGCCGATTTTTTAGCCTTGTTGGAATGTAGTTCAAGACAGAACGGAGCCAGCCCTATCGCCTGCAGACGACTCTGAACGACCGACAGGGCTGCCATCTTCTCGGCCACGAACAGTACCCGTTTGCCCCGGTAGAGGGCGTTGGCGATGATATTGGTTATCGTCTGCGACTTGCCGGTTCCCGGAGGGCCGTGCAAGACATATGTCCTGTCGTTGACCGCCTCATATATCGCCTCCAACTGCGAAGAGTCGGCGCTGATCGGAAGAACTATGTCAGCGGGCGAAAGCCGGCGGTCCAACTCCGCCGCATCGGCCGTCGCATTGGCGGCCTCCCACTCCAGGCGGCCACTCACCAGGCTCGCTACGACCTTGTTGTGTTTCAGCTTATTGGCATTGTTATGGATGTCGTTCCACATGATGAACTTGTTGAACGAGAAAATACCCAGCATAGCCTGTTCCTCGACATCCCAGCGCGGTTGGTTCTTGATCCCGCTGCGGATGATCGAGTATATAAGTTTGACATCGACGCCGCTCGCATCGGCAGGCAGCGGGTCGAGCCCCGGAATGTTGATGCCGAAATTCTGGCGCAGCATCTCCAAAAGGGTGATGTTCATCATCGTCTCCTCTTCGCGGGAGCGGATCACATAACCCTTGGCTGCCGATTTACGTATAATTTCGACCGGCAGCAAAAGGATGGGCGCATAGCGCGGCCGCTCGCTCGAAGGCGTCTCATACCATTTCAATAACCCGAGGGCCAGATACAGGGTGTTGGCCCCGTTCTCCTCGATGGAGAGGCGTGAAGAGCGGTAGAGGTGTTGCAGGGCCCGCCCCAACTCCAGTTCCGTGAGGTAGGAGCGGAGACGCTTCTGCGATATCTCCGACCTGACCAGGTCGATTACCGGGTCTGTGGCTTCCAGCTTACTGTACATGCCGTGGTCATAGAGCGGATTATCCCAGTCCGTGGGTTTGGGCATGATCCGGAATTCATCGCCGTCGGCCAGCGCATCCTCGAAACGGTCGAGGTCGGCCGAGATCAGTTGCAGCGTGTTTTTCGTGACCCTGATGTTGAGCTGGTTGTTGCGAAGGCTCAGGTCCAGCAACTTCCGTTCCCAAAGCAGTTGCTTGGTGACCTCTATCTCAGTGCTGATTCCCGAAAGGTCGTATGGATTTACGCTTGCCGGAGCCGAGAAACCGCACACGCTATCAGAGGCGTCCTCCTCTTCGATCTCCCACTGGCCGCCGCTGAGTACGCGCTGCGGCAAAGGCCGTATACCCGCAAAACGCGAACGTTTCACATCTAAAGCCAGTATAAACCGGTTCACGTCAACGAGCCGGGCGTCTGCCGATTTGACGGCGCGGTCGAAGTCGGCATTCTGGCCCTTGTTCATGCAGGTGGCCTCGACCAAAACAATCTCATTGATCCCGTCGGCGGCCCTTTTGGTGATCAGCGAAACATCGTCCGTAGTGCTGTCCGGAAATGTCTCCGGGATGAGCCATCCCCCGGCAAAGGCGTGCCCCTCTATGACAACCACCAGCGGATGTATCCCGGCGGCCTCAAGGCACGAGGCGTACAACAGCGACATATCGAGGCAATTACCGAGTTTTTGCGACAGGACGCTGTCCGCAAGGCGTATACGCTGACCATGATCCTCGAAACTGGCGGGCACGCCACAATAAGCTACCCCCTGTTCGGCTATGGCTGAGTATATGGCGGCCATCTGTTTGCGCACCCTGTCCGGATTGCGGCTCTGGTACTCGTCCAAAGCCGGGTTGCCGGTCCATCCCCCGAGTATTTCCGAAGCCCTCCTGAGGATAGGCGCCACCACGGGGTGGTTGGGAGTGACGAATGCCGACAGCATCTCGGGCAATACCGACACGCCTCCCCACTGGTCGAAAGCGAGGATATCCACCGGATAATTCTGCCTGAGAACAGACACCTCACCGGCATAAACCTCGACAGTGATATCGCCCGCCACCCGTTCGGTAAGCCGGGCAAAGAACGCCGGTTGGAGTTGCATCCGCAGCCCATCGACCCGGATTTTCGTCCCGGCCGCAACCGGCCCCACTATCATGGAACACTCCCGGGCAAATCCTGGCTCGCAGGAGACGACGACCTTAACATCCGCAAGAGCTTCCTCTCCGCTATTTTCTATCGTGCACAGGCGTATCATCGATACCCTGTTCTGCTGCATCGCGTAATTGATCGCTGGGAGGTAGATAAACTCTACCCGGAGTTGGTCAGGAAGGATACCCATGGCGTTTTAAATTTGTTTTCCACAAAGATATAAGAGTCTGTCTAATTTTCCTGAGGAAATTTAGACAGACTCTAAGAAACTGTTTAAAAATATTACCGGAATTATTTTTCATATATTCCCGATAGTGTTTTTCGCCGGGATGAAGCTGCATATCGGGAATATGGAGCAAAGACTGGCGGAAAAGAACAACGGGAAGAGGTGGAAAAGAACGAGAGAAATATTTTTAAACCGTTTCTAAATTTCACACAGGAAATTAAACAGCCTATAAATTATTGTTCCACAGGCATAATATGCAGATAAAACCACCATAACAGGCACAAAATAAGTATTTATACTTATCTTAAAATAGGAATTTTTACGACTTCGGGGCACGTCGGGGTTCCTTATTTTTGTAATGTGGAATGGCGCGCGGCGTGCGTTGCCGTAACCGGACTTTTGTTATGGGAAAGTATTACGACATGCTGATGGAGGATGTGCGGATGCAGGAAGGACTTACGGCCTGTATGAACTGCGGGGTATGCACCGGCCTTTGCCCCGCCGCCGACTTCTATAATTACGACCCGCGCCAGGTGGTCAACCTGGTTCAGAGCAAGGACGACGAGGCCATAGAAGAGCTGATGCGAAGCGAAGTGATATGGTATTGCGGCGAGTGCATGTCGTGCCGGCCGCGTTGCCCGAGGGCCAATACCCCCGGATATGTCATACAGTCCTTGAGGACACTGTCACAGCGCCTTGGGTTCTTCGTCGATTCCGAGAAAGGCCGCCAGCAGCTTGCATTGAAAAGGGTCATAGGCGAAAATATCCTCAATACGGGGTATTGCCTGACCCCAATGTTGGTCGATCCCGCATTGCACCCGGAACAGGGCCCGGTATGGAAGTGGATACACGACAACAACCAGGAAGTTTTCGAGCAGTTCAGCGAAAATTACCGCAAGCCCGGAGTAGGGGCTATGCGTAAGATCGACGGCGGCG
Organism: Rikenellaceae bacterium; assembly: GCA_031552535.1. Taxonomy (GTDB): domain Bacteria; phylum Bacteroidota; class Bacteroidia; order Bacteroidales; family Rikenellaceae; genus JAVBMJ01. Next base: position 4,534 of record JAVBMJ010000084.1, on the reverse strand, counting down.
CGTTGGAGGAGATACACCGTATTTTCGAGGTGACGGGCGGGATGGCGTTTTTCGAGAACATAGAGGTCCACTCCCAGCGCAAGGCGCGCGAAATGGGATTCGGGTCGGCCGACGGGGATTATGTAAAATACGTCTATTCGGCACGAGCCGAACACGACCATCAATAGAGAGAATCATGAAACGCAACTCCTGGCAGGATTATCAGAAAGATATAGCCGACGACCGCTACTACTACGCGCGCTCGTGCATACGGCAGAATTTTTTCCCGGGATCGGAGGCCGCTTTCCTCGACATAATGCGAGGCGATTTGGGACGCGACGTATACGAAGACGCCGTACACACTTCGTGCACGGGAATTGGGTACCATTCCGACATTGTCCCGCTGGAGACCATCATGACGGTCGTGGCACGCCAGTTCTCGCTGATGACCGAGGCGGGGTATGAAAATTTCGTACCATCGTGCATCACGTCGTTCGGCGTTTATTCCGAGGCGCTGGAGATGTGGCACGAGTTCCCGGAACTGGAGGAGAAAGCGCGGGAACACCTCTACAAAGCCACGGGGCGCGAGTTCCGCAAACCCGCGAACTTAGCCCACACATCGGATGTGATGTTCCACCACCGCGAGGCGATAGCCGCAAAGGCGAAACACCTGTTGGTGAATGTGGAGACCGGACGCCCGCTGAGGGTGGTGGAACATATAGGCTGCCATTACGCCAAAATATTCCCGAAGTCGGGTATCGGCGGATCGGAATTCCCGTATGTGCTGGCCGGCATGATCGAATCGTGGGGCGGCGAGGTGGTCGATTATCCCGAGAGGCGCCACTGCTGCGGCTTTGGGTTCCGCAACTACCTCGTGCAGGCAAACCGGGGCTATTCGATAGCCAATTCGCAGAAAAAATTCGAGTCGATGGCGCCGTTCAAACCTGATTTCATTGTGTCGAACTGCCCGGGATGCCCGATGTTCCTCGACCGCTGGCAATATGCCGTGGCCGAGATCGAGGGCGTTACCTACGGGCAGGACGGGCAGGGGATCCCGGTGCTGACCTACGAGGAGATGGCGGGACTGGTGCTGGGTTACGACCCCTGGGCGCTGGGGATGCAGATGCACCAGGTCGATGTCGAGCCGTTGCTGCGAAAGATGGGGGTCGAGTACGACCCGGCGGCGAAATATCTCGGCAAAGATGGAAAATATATAGGCCAACCTGCGGAAGCGGTGGTGAATTGTTGTTCGCACAATATACTGTAACATATGAAAAGGGCGATAGTCATTGGGGGCGGAGTAGCCGGAATGGAAGCGGCGGCGACCCTGTCGGAGTTGGGGTATAAGGTTTTGTTGCTGGAGCGCGAAGGGCGCCTGGGAGGGAAACTGGCCGGGTGGCACAAGCTGTTCCCGTCGCTGACACCTGCCGGAGAGGTGCTTTCGGATATGGTCGAACGTCTTGAACGGAGCGGGGCCGAAATTAAGACGGGGGTCGAGGTGGTTAGGATAGGCGACAGTAGTGTGGAGTTGGCCTCGGGAGAGATATTGGGGGCGGATGCGCTGGTGATGGCCAACGGATTCGAGATTTTCAACGCGAGGCTCAAGGAAGAGTATGGCTACGGCATTTACGCCAACGTATTCACTTCCACCGACATCGAGGAGATGATGAACCGCGGCAGGGTGGCCACAGCCTCTGGTAAAGCGCCCGAGCGCATCGCCCTGTTGCACTGCGTGGGTTCGCGCGACGAGAAGGTGGGCCAACGCCACTGCTCGAAGGTGTGTTGCATTACCGGTGTCAAGCAGGCCATGGAGTTGAAGGAGATGTTTCCGCAGAGCGAGATATACAATTTTTATATGGATATCCGCATGTTCGGGCCGGGATACGAGGAGATGTACCGTTCGGCCCAGCAGGACTACAACATCCATTTCATCAGGGGGCGGATATCGGAGGCCAGCGAGACGATAGACAAGAAAATACAGATCAAGACCGAGGATACGCTCGTGGGGCGCCCGATGAAGATGACGGTCGATATGCTGGTGCTGATAGTCGGGATGGCTCCGGGGCGAAGCAACGCCCTTTTCGCGGCCAATCCTTCGGTGAGATTGTCACAGAGCGGATTCGTCGAACCGCGCGACCTTTTTACGGGGAGTGTATTGTCGGGGGGGGACAATATTTTTTATGCCGGGACGGTGACTGCACCCAAAACACTGGGCGAAAGCATCACCGAGGGTAATTCGGCGGCACTGGCGGCAGCGCGCCATATGGGTACGCTTTTATGAATCCGAACTGGGGGTACAGCATAAGCCAGCCGAGGGCTATCAACCTCGACAAGAACGACCTTACGGCCGCGGGGCGCATATTGGCCAATATTCCGGAGTTGGAAGCGTGTATCTCGTGCGGAGGATGTGCGGCCACGTGTACCGCCGGCGGCTACACGTCGTTCAACCTGCGTAAGGTGCACACCCTGGTGCGGCGCGGTGAATACCGGGGCGCTTACGAGGAACTGAACAAATGCATGCTCTGCGGTAAATGCCGCCTGGTGTGCCCGCGCGGGATCAACACCCGGGGTGTGGTGATAAGGATAAAGAAAGAGTTGGGAGACTATTGATCCGTGCGGCAGGGGCCGGGAAAAAAGCAGGTCATACGTGACGCAGAAATTATATAACAGATGGAACATTACAGCCACTTCATATTACCTTTCAGCATAGGGGTCGCCGTGCTTTTCGCAACGGTGGCCTGGAAGTGGGTAACGTGGTTTACAAAGATGCCGCGCGGGGACAGGGCCCTTGCTGGGAAAAAACTCCTCTCGGGACATACCCTCGCCGCGGTTGGTGAAATATTTTCCGAGTCGTTGCTCCACCGCAGGATATTCCGGGTCAATCCGTTGCTCGGGTATATGCACATGAGCCTCGCGCTGGGATGGTTCCTGTTGATATTGGCCGGGTGGGCCGAAACGACATGGCACCTCGAAGGAGGTGCGGCGCCGTTGCACACCCATATATTTTTCAAATATTTCTTCGGCTCCGACGCCGACCACAGTGGCGGGTTCTTTCCGCTGGTGATGGACCTGCTGCTCTTGTTCGTGCTGTCGGGAGTGGCCCTGGCCTGGTTCAAGCGGTTCCGGTCGCGGACCCTGGGGATGCGCCGGACAACGAAGCACACCACCGGAGACCGCGTGGCGCTGTCGGCGCTTTGGTTTATTTTTCCGGCACGCCTTCTGGCCGAAAGCACCACATGCGGCATTTATGGCGGAGGTAGTTTCCTTACCGGCGGACTTGGAAGTATGTTGGCCGGAAGTGTGGGAACCGGGACATTGCAACAGGCGGAACCTGCGGCATGGTGGGCCTATTCGCTTGCACTGGGTGTATTCTTCGTGGCGATGCCTTTCTCTCGTTACATGCATATTTTCACCGAAATACCCCTTATATTCATGAGGCGGTGGGGTATCGGCAGCCGTGATTCTGCGGGGTCGTTCGACCGTTTCCAGATCGAAGCCTGCTCGCGTTGCGGACTCTGCATCGATCCCTGCCAGTTGATGCGCGACGCGGGGGTCGACACGATACAGTCGGTATATTTCCTGCGCGATGTTCGATATGGGAAACTGACGGAAACCGTAGCCGACAACTGCCTGATGTGCGGGCGCTGCGAGGTGCGTTGTCCGGTGGGAATAGAGTTGAATACCCTGAGGCAGAACCGTCGCCACGCGCTGCACAACACTCCCGCAGGTGACCGGTACACATATATAGGGTCGCAGGACCGTTCCGGAGGCGAAGGGCGTGTAGGTTATTTCGCAGGCTGCATGACTATGCTCACGCCGCGTATACTGCGGGCGATGGAGCAGATATTCACGGCATCGGGAGAAAATGTGTGGTGGGCCGACCGCGACGGCGGGGTTTGCTGCGGCCGGCCGCTGAAACTTTCGGGTGAAATCGATGCCGCCCGCCGCATGATGGACTATAATGCGGAACTTTTCCAAAGCCATGGCATCACAACTCTCGTCACATCGTGTCCCATCTGCCTGAAGGTCTTTAGGGAGGATTACGATCTGGCGGGGATCGAGGTGCTGCACCATTCACAATACATATCCCGCCTGCTGGCCGAAGGACGTCTGGAGGTGCTGCCCGACTCTATTACATATACCTATCACGACCCGTGCGAACTGGGACGCGGCGCCGGGATATATGATCCCCCGCGCGAGGTTATAGCCTCCGTAGGACATTTGGTCGAACCGGTCGAGACCCGCGAAAACGCCATGTGTTGCGGAAGCAGCATCGCCGACATCGTGGTGTCGGACGGCGGCCAGGAAGCTATGTCACGCGGAGTGGCGGCTGCATTTTCCTCCACGGGGGCCGACGCGGTGGTCACGGCGTGCCCGCTGTGCAAAAAAGCGATAGCCCGCACCGCCTCGCAGCCGGTATACGACCTGGCAGAGATCGTGGCCGCCAACATCGCGGGGAGGGCATAGATTAGCGGGGGCGTAAGCGGCGACATAAATACAGGGAAGAGGCAGAAGAACGAGAGGAATATTTTTCATATATTCCCGGTAGTGTTTT
>JAVBMJ010000068.1:0-20197 GCA_031552535.1 Rikenellaceae bacterium | reverse complement strand
CGGTATACGACCTGGCAGAGATCGTGGCCGCCAACATCGCGGGGAGGGCATAGATTAGCGGGGGCGTAAGCGGCGACATAAATACAGGGAAGAGGCAGAAGAACGAGAGGAATATTTTTCATATATTCCCGGTAGTGTTTTTCGCCGGTATTTGCTCCATATTCCCGATATGGAGCAAATACCGGCGGAAAAGAATAACGGGAAGAGGTGGAAAAGAACGAGAAAAATATTCTTAAACAGTTTCTTAGAAACTGTTTAAGAATATTACCACAGTTATTTTATAGCTGTTTGCCGATGATTTTTCGCGGTGGGATGAGGCGAATAGTGGCCCCTATTTAACGAATCCCACCGTGGAAATGCGCAGCAAACAGAAGAAAAGAACAAGAGTAATATTTTTAAACAGTTTCTAAAAGTCCGGCAAATTTTTACGTAAATTTGTTGGTCTTTAGATAATCATAATACCGGATATGAAAGCAGAATACCTTCCCTACGTAAACGACCTGATCGAACTTGCCATCCGCGAGGATATCGGCGACGGCGACCACACGTCGCTGAGCACGATCCCCGCCGACGCTCGTGGCCGCATGAAATTGCTCGTCAAACAATCAGGTATCCTCGCCGGCGTGGAGGTGGCACGCATGATCCTCGAAAGGCTCGATCCGCAGGTTGAATTCGAGGTGCTGATAGCAGACGGCAGCCGGGTAGAGCCGGGTGACGTGGCTTTTTTTGTCGAGGGCGGGGTGCGCTCGCTGTTGCAGGCCGAGCGGATATTGCTCAACGTGATGCAGCGCATGAGCGGTGTGGCCACACAGACGTCACATTATGTGGCCCGGCTCGAAGGCCTTCCCTGCAAGGTGCTCGACACCCGCAAAACCACGCCGGGCATGAGGGTGTTGGATAAAATTGCCGTGAAACTCGGCGGTGGCGAGAACCACCGGATGGGACTTTTCGACATGGTGTTGCTTAAAGACAACCACATCGACTTCGCAGGAGGTATCACAGCGGCGCTCACCAAATGCCGTACATATTTAAAGGAGCAGAGGCGTGAGGAGCTCCGGATAGAGATAGAGGTGCGTTCGCTTGCCGACATCGACGAGGTATTCGCTGCCGGGGGCGCCGACCGCATAATGCTCGATAATTTCAACCTCGAAGATACGCGCCGGGCCGTGGAAAAGATCGCCGGTCGTACAGAAATAGAGTCGTCGGGAGGTATCACCATCGAAAACCTGCGCGACTACGCTCTCTGTGGAGTGGACTTCGTGTCGGTGGGAGCCCTCACCCACCAGATCCGTAGCCTCGACATGAGCCTTAAGGCCGTGTAGCCAGGGAGTACGGGCGGTTTACATACGCTTGTAGAGGAATAGTGGTTTAACATTTTTGCTGCAGGCCGGACATGCCTTGGGGTAAAATACCAGAAGTGCTGCCAATTGATTTCATAATTGGCAGCACTTCTGGCATTTTACCTGTTTCTATTCCTCCTGCCGGATAAATTTGCCCGACGGTTTTATTGTTATGTTTTTCCCGTTTATGAAATAAGTCATCGGTATCGAGTTGCATAGCGACCCCAGTACGTCGCTGATACTGTCCTTATGGCGAATGAAGCCCGTGTAACGCTTATTATCATACGGACCGGGAACCAGGGTGATGTCAACCCCGTAAAGCAACTCAAGTGTATGGGCTATTTCATGCAACGGAGTGTCGTTGAACGGTATGAGGTTGTTGTGCCATACAGCATCCAGTTTCGCATTGACCAGCTTGATACTCATACGTCTCGCCGACAGATCCATTTCGGCCCTTTGTCCCGGCGAAAGGAAGACATGCCCTTCGTTGTTGTTCCCCTTTACCTCTATCTCACCTTCGATAAGTGTGGCCTCGGCAGTCGAAGCGCCTGCATTATCGTTTATGTTGAACGTCGTTCCCAGTACCGTCACATGCATCGTACGGCTTTTGACGGTAAAAGGGGACTCCCTGTTTTTCGTAACTTCGAAATAGGCCTCTCCGTCGAGCGAAACATGCCTGTTTGCCGGCGAAAAAGATTCCGGATATTTCAGTGTCGAGGCTTTGTTGAGCCAGATCTTCGTCCCGTCGGGCATCACGAGTTCCCTCACCTCACCGTTTGCGGCAACAGCTACCGTTATCAGCTTTTCCTCGACCGGGCGGTTGAAGTATATCAGTACGGCAATGCCGGCCATTGCTGCAGCACTACTCCAACTTATCGTTTTTATGATTCGTGATCTGCGTTTGGCCGCTGTTTTTATCTTTTCCGATGCGTTTATCCTTTTAATGATCCCACTCCATGCATTAGCTAAAGACTCCTGACTCGAATAACGTTCGCGTAACGGTATTTTATATGCTGTCTCCAGGTCGAAAAGTTTCTTACGGTTTTCTTTGGAGAGTTCGAGCCAGGTGTCGATTTTTTCAAAATCCTCCCGATTACACTCTCCCTGAAGGTATCTAAGTAATAATATGTCGTCCAATTCGTTCACTTTAAGTAATTTATTAGGGCATTTAATATCTGTGCGGCATGAAGGTACTGTTTGCGGCATAATTGTCACTGCAAATGCGACAACCTGTCCCGCAGGTATTTGAGCGCCTTGTACATGTGAGCCTCCACAGTACGGAGGGATATTCCCAAAGCCTGCGCGATCTGAGCGTTTTTCATGTCATAAAGGTAACTGAGCCTGAAAACTTCACGGCATTTTTGCGGCAGTGTTTCGATAGCACCTTCTATTTCTGTTCCAATCTCTGTGTCTTCAAGTTTTTTAGTTATTTCATTGTTGTCCGGCGACATATATTCCGCCTTCTTATTGAAGATGGCTATTTGCGCCTGGCTGTAATTATTCACAGTCGTATTGTGTTTTAGCCTGTTAAGCGACCGTGTGTAAACAGACCGGTACATAAACGCGCGGATGTTGCCGTTCATGTCTATCGAGTTCCTGCGCTCCCAGAGGTCCGCAAAAGCGTCTTGTACAACGTCCTCGGCTTGCTGCGGGTCAAGGAAGCGGCTGGCAAAAAAGAAAAGTGCGGCATAGTTTTTTTTGAATAGCTCCGCAAATATATCATTGACACCAGTGTGGTTTTCACACCCTCTGATTGCGTATTTGATGTCGGAAACTCCCATTTCTCATTATAAAACAAATGAATCGACTAAAACACTTAGAAACTGTTTAAGAATACCGAAGTTATTTCAGGTTGTTTTGCCGATGATTTTTTGTGGTGGAATGAGGCGAATAGTGGTTTCTATTTAACAAATTCCACCGCGGAGAAACGCGGCAAACAGCAGGAAAGAACATTAAAATCAGACGAACTATAAGAGTCTGTCTAAACTGATTACGAGACAATACGCGAATCCGGTTCGAGGATGTTAATGTCTTTGCTGCAGGGGAATATGACCGGCATCTGTTTAGTATATGTCAAGAAACTGCATTTTGACTTTGAAATACATGAACAAACATAATAAATATATAAATATCAAACATAATTGTTTTGATAAAATGTAAGTGTTTTTACAGCTATGGGTGTTCCTTATTTAAGAACTACCTAAAAACACTCAATTATTATTAACTAATTTTATTATCGGGATGAAGAAATCTGAACTTCGGCGCCGGAAAAATAGCCTTGTGTTATTTCTGGCGTTTTTTTTCCTGTTTGCCGGTATTGGGCGTTCCATGGCTCAAATCTCCATTACGGCAAAGGACCCAACGCTCGGTCAGATAATCAACGCTGTCAAGTCGAAAACGACATTCCAGTTTTTCCATGACAGCGAGATAGTCAACAAAAAAGTCAACTCAGTGGACGTTAAGGACGTCTCACTGAACCAATTACTCGACATTGCTCTCAAGGGTACCGGGATAACCTACAAAATCGACGACAACGTTTGCTATCTTTCCGTTGCCGACGAACATATGGCAGGCCCGGAAAAAGCCCGGCGTATTGTGTCGGGGAAGGTGCTCGACGTTAAGGGATTGCCGCTTATAGGTGTGGCAGTCATGGTTCAGGGGACCCAGATCGGCGTATCGACCGGTATAGACGGCACATATTCTCTCAGCGTTCCGGGAGAGAACGCAGAACTCTCGTTCTCATATATAGGCTATACCACACAGATAGTGAGGGTGGGCCGGAGTACCTTGATAAACGTTACGCTGGAAGAGAGTTCGATTGCCTTCGATGAGGTGGTTGTGACGGCCCTCGGTATTAAGCGTGCGAGTAAAGCGCTAAGCTACAATGTCCAGGAAGTGGGAGGAAGTGCACTGACTACCGTAAAGGACGCCAACCTGGTCAATTCTTTGTCGGGCAAGATTGCCGGCATGAACGTAAACACCAGTTCCTCCGGTGTCGGCGGTGCGAGCAAGGTGGTTATGCGTGGTAACAAGTCGATAAAAAATTCAAGCAACGTTCTTTATGTCATCGACGGCATCCCTATGTATAACATGATGGGAAGCGGCGATACGGAGTTCGGATCGAGGGGCTATACCGAGGCTATCGCCGATATCAACCCGGAAGATATCGAAAGCGTTTCGGCTCTGACCGGTGCGGCGGCGGCCGCCCTTTACGGTAGCGAAGCTGCTAACGGCGCGATTGTCATTACGACCAAAAAAGGTCTGGTCGACAATACGGAACTCACCGTATCGAGCGGCACCGAAATTTCGAATGCCCTGATCATGCCTAAATTCCAGAACCGTTACGGTACGGGCGATGGCGCCGGCTCTACCATTCTCAGCTGGGGCCCGAAGCTCAATTCATCGAATTATATGGGTTATGATCCCCGCGAGGATTACCTCCAGACGGGTGTTATCTATAATAATTCGGTATCGCTTTCCACCGGTACTCAGAAAAACCAGTCGTATTTTTCTGCCGCAACAATCAACTCCAACGGTATAATTCCCAACAACCAGTACGACCGTTACAATTTCACATTCCGTAATACGTCCACTTTCCTGAAAGATAAGATCCGGCTCGATTTCGGCGGAAGCTATATCATTCAGAAAGACCAAAATATGATCAACCAGGGGGTTTATTCCAACCCGCTCTCTTCGGCCTATCTTTATCCCCGCGGCGACGATTTCGAAATGACAAAGATATTCGAGCGCTGGAATGCTTCGGAAGCTATCGCCGAACAGTACTGGCCGCAGGGAGAGGGAACCTTCCGCCTACAGAACCCTTACTGGATCAACTACCGCAACCTTAAGAACAACGACCGTAAAAGGATGTTGTTCAATGTGGGACTAAGCTACGATGTGACTGATTGGCTTAACCTTGCCGCACGTGCGCGTATCGACAACTCGATCAATAATTACACCGAGAAACTATGGGCGAGCACCAACTCTACGCTTGCCGGACCGATGGGTTCGTATCTCACCAACAAGGGTAACGACAAGCAGACCTATGCGGATCTACTTGTGAATATCAACAGGAACAGCGAAAACGTGTCGTTTGTCGCCAACATCGGGGCAAGTATAACCGATATGTATTCTGACGCCCTCGGCGTAGGAGGCCCTATTTCGGAGGAATACGGGATATACAACGTTTTCAATGTCGACAACCTCGATAAGTTGCAGAGGAACACTTCACAGGTTGGATGGCGCCAGCAGACTCAATCCGTATTCGGGAGTGTGGAGATAGGCTACAAGAACACTTACTATCTCACCCTTACCGGTCGTAATGACTGGGCTTCGCCTTTGGCCGACTCTCCGCAGCAAAAGACGGGATTCTTCTATCCTTCGGTGGGTCTTTCCGCTATAGTTTCGGAAATGTTCGATATGCCGGAGGCCATATCTTACCTTAAAATCCGCGGTTCGTTTGCTTCGGTTGGTACTCCTCCCATGCGCGGGCTTACCGTTCAGACTTACGCATTCGATAAGAACGTGTGGAGCAAAGTGCTGGACCACTATCCCATGCCGGAACTCTTTGCCGAACGTACCGATTCGTGGGAAGCGGGTATGACGGCACGCATGTTCAATCACTTTAAATTCGACCTTTCGCTCTACCACGCCACCACGCGTAACCAGACTTTCGATCCCCAGATAAGCGTATCCTCGGGGTATAAGACGCTATATGTGCAAACGGGTTCTGTTGTGAACAAAGGTATAGAAGCTTCATTGGGTTACACCAACAAATGGAACAACTGGGGATGGAGTTCGAATTTCACATTCAGCGCCAACCGTGACAAAATCACCAAACTGCTCGATAACTACGTTCATCCCGAGACAGGAGACGTGATCTCGGTCGACAGGCTGAATGTAGGCGGCCTTGCCCGCGCCCGTTTCATTCTCAAAACGGGAGGCAGCATGGGCGATCTCTACTCTATCCGCGACCTGAAACGCGACCGTAACGGCGACATATATGTCAATGCCGACGGCAAGGTGATGATCGAGGATAATGTATCCGATATCAAACTCGGCAACGTGTTCCCAAAAGCCAATCTCGCATGGAGGAACGACCTGTCGTGGAAAGGCATCAATCTCGGCTTTATGTTCTCGGCACGCCTTGGAGGCGTGGTATATTCCGCGACCCAGGCCGCGCTCGACGCCTACGGGGTCTCGGAAAGATCGGCTGCGGCACGCGATAACGGAGGAGTGATCATAAACGGCGACGATGTTATCGACCCCCAGGTATGGTATACCACAATAGGCAGCGACAGCGGGATACCCCAATACTACACTTACAGCGCCACCAACGTGCGTTTGCAGGAAGCCAGCCTGGGTTATACGATACCTAAAAACAAGTTGGGCAATGTGATGGAGATGACATTATCGCTTGTAGGCCGCAACTTGTGGATAGTTTACAATAAAGCGCCGTTCGATCCGGAATCTGTGGCAATGACCGGTAACTTCTACCAGGGTATAGACTACTTCATGATGCCTGCCTCCAGGAATATAGGCTTTAATATTAGAATTAAATTTTAATCGGTTACAGATATGACACTAAATAAATCCATAGTTAAGATTCTGCTGCCGGCCGTGGCACTGTTATCTTTGCAGTCCTGTACCAAGAACTTCGAAAAGATAAATAAAAACCCCTACCAGGTCGACAACAAAGAGATGGAACGGGGACGCTACAGTATTATCGCATCGATGAAGGATCTCCAGAATATGGTAATCCCCGCCAACAAGGAACACTTGCACCAGTTTCATGAGGTGCTTGCCGGATGCTCTTTTGCCGGTTATACTGCAGTTACTCCTCCCTGGACGACCAAGTTCTCTACCTATAACCCTCCCGTAGACTGGTATCGCGCACCGTTCAACGATGTGATATCGGGAATCTATCCCGCTTACGAACAACTTCATGCGGCCACGGACGATCCTGTGATACTGGCGTGGGCAAAATTACTTCGAGTGGCTTCAATGCACCGCATTACCGATACCTATGGTCCCATACCTTATTCCAAGATGAGTGCGGCAGGCGGTTCGGACGGTTCGAGCGGCACGGCTCTCTCTGCTCCTTACGACTCGCAGGAAGAAGTTTACGGGCACATGTTCGAAGAATTGGACGAGGTGATAAGCATACTTACCGAGAGAGCCAACGACGATCCTGCGCTTTACAGGAAGTTCGACCAGGTATTTTCGGGCAGCCTTCGCAACTGGATCAAATTCGCCAATTCGCTGAAACTGCGTATGGCAATGAGGATTTGTTATGTCGATGCCGCCAAAGCAAAACAGAAAGCGGAAGAGGCTGTTGCACACAGTGTAGGTGTTATGACCTCCAACGCGGACAATGCGTTCCTGTCGGTTGCGTTCAACCCGTTCGAACTTCAGGTGGTACAATGGGGCGATGACCGTGCCGGTGCCGACATTGTTTCATTTATGAACGGGTATGCCGACCCGCGCCGGGCTAAATATTTCACCACCAGCCTTATTAATGGTTATGCGGGGACTTTCCAGGGGTTGCGTTCGGGTATAGACGTAGCAGATAAATCGATTGCCATGCAATATTCGATGCCTATCGTGGGGATTACCGATCCCATCATGTGGATGAACGCTGCCGAAGTGTCGTTCCTGAGAGCGGAAGGCGCATTGCGCGGATGGTCGATGGGCGGAAGCGCCAGTACATTCTACAACCAGGGTGTGACCCTGTCATTCGAACAATACAAGGTTTCCGGCGTATCGGACTATCTTAACGATACACAGAAAACCCCTGCTTCGTATGTAGATCCGCTCGGGACCTATACTTATAGCGGTTCGACAAGCAAGATTACCATCAAATACGATGACGGAGCTTCGTTCGAGGCCAATCTCGAGCGCATTATCACCCAGAAATGGATCGCCAACTTCCCTCTTGGCAATGAGTCCTGGGCCGAATTCAGGCGTACGGGTTATCCCAAAATCATGCCTGTCGTGCTAAACAAGAGCGGCGGCTCGATTCCTGCCGGCCAATTCGTAAAGAGGTTGCCTTATCCCGATACGGAATATTACGAAAATACCGATAACCTTTACAATGCTATCGGTATGTTAGGAGGCCCGGATACACAGGGCACTAAATTATGGTGGGACAAGAAAAATTAATGACAAACCATGAAAAGAATATTTGATATCAAACGAATAGTGTCGGCCGTATTGCTTGTAGTTGCTGCTACCCTGGCATCCTGCAGTGAGTGGACCGATCAGGAAAGCCTCGAAATAGCCACCCCGAAGATTGACAATAAGAATGGGGCGTTGTATGGGCAATACCTGCAGAACCTTAGGGACTACAAAAAATCTTACCACCAGTTGCTGATAGGATGGTTCGATAACAGTCAAAAGAGTACGGCAAGCCGTGCCGGACGTCTTGCGTCATTGCCCGACAGTGTGGATGTGGTGTCGCTGCTCTCGCCTGACAACCTTACCGGCAAGGAGATCGCCGATATCGCAACATTGCAGAAAGACAAGGGGACTAAGGTTATCTACACCATAGACTACGAAGGGTTTGCGGCCGGGTTCCAGGCACGTAAGGCCGCTGCTGCCGAAGCGGGAACTCCTTTCACTGAGGATTTCATGGCCGAACTGACCAAATTTATGGACAGTAGCCTGGCACTGATCCCTAAGTATAACTACGATGGCGCAAGCATCCGTTTCAACGGTTATTCATCCCGTACGCTTACCCCGGCTGAATTGACCGAATACAATGAGATACAGGATCTCGTTTTCGGCAAGATCAGCGCAGTTGTTGCAAAACCGGATAACGCCGGCAAATTATTCATTTTCGAAGGACATCCGCAATTTGTAACCGATACCGACGTACTGGGCCTGTTCAGCTATATTGTGATTAACACCCACGGCAGTCATACCTGTGTACAGGATGTTGATTTCGAGGTTCTGAAGTCGCTTACACCAGGTGTTCCGCCGGATCGTATCGTTGTTACGGCAATACCTTTCAAACTCCACATCGAGGATGAAGACAGAGGGGTGTTCGGTGGGGACAAGAGTGCTATCACCGAAATCGCCTACTGGATGTCGGCTACCGGCACATACCGTAAAGCCGGCCTGGGAATCTACCGCATAAACGACGACTATTACAATGCGGTCGAAGAATACATGTATGTACGCGCTGCTATCGATATTATGAATCCTTCGGCTAAAAAATAATAAACCATGAAATTCAGCAATATATTTTTGGCGATTGCCTCAGTTGCATTGGCGCTGGCCGGTTGCAACAGGGTTGATGAGAACGAGTCGAATTTCGACAACAAGGTCTACATCCAACAGGCCGAGTCGGACAATACCATGTCCATTACCCTTAAGTCTAAAGATGTGAACCTTTCGAAAAACATTCAGGCTTCTTTGGCAAAACCGCAGGGAGCCGATGTGAAGGTTATTTACAAGGCAGACCCTTCGCTGGTGGATCATTATACCCAATCGACCGGCATGCAATGTACGCCGCTTTCGGCCGACCACTATTCGCTCTCTACCACCCAGGCCCTCATTACCGCGGGTAATGTCCGTTCAAATGAGATCCAGATAAATTTCACGGGACTTAACGAGCTGCCCCGCAATGTCAATTTTGTTCTTCCGGTAACCATAGAAAGTTCCGAGGGCGTGGATATACTCGAAGGTTCGAGGACGGTGTATTACATACTTCGACAGGGTGCTACGATAAATTCGGCGGTTTACATGGCTGAAAATTATTTCGAGATACCTACCTTCGCCACCAGTCCCGCGGCCCAGAACATGACCAGGGTTACCTTCGAGGCTCTCATACGTCCGCATGCCTGGAAGGCTATCAGCAGTATCATGGGTATTGAGGAGTATTTCCTGATACGCGTGGGCGATACTTTCCCGCAAAACGCGGTACAGCTTGCTTACGGGGCCAACCTCCGCGGGCCGGATCTTGTGGCGGGCGATTGGATGCATTTTGCATGTACCTATGACATAGCGACAAAGAAATTCAGATGGTATGTCAATGGCGTATTGAAACAGGAGAACGACCTTACCTTCCCGTATACGACGATCAACCTGGGAGACAACCCGAAAAATGCCAATAACTTCTATATCGGCTATTCCTATTCGTTCGACCGTTGGTTCGACGGCGACATGTGTGAAGTGCGTATCTGGAATACAGCACGCACGCAACAGGAGATCATGGACAATATCTATGAGGTAGATCCCACATCCGAAGGGTTGGTGGCCTACTGGAAATTCGACGAAGGTTCCGGGTCGCAGGTTAAGGACTACACGGCAAACGGCAACCACGCCGTGGCAAAATATCCTGTTACGTGGATCAAAGTCGAACTGCCTGCCGCTAATGACTAATAATAAGAAAACAGAATCGTTATGTTAAATATTGTAAAAACGGGCCACAGGATGATTTTCTCTCTGGCCATCACAGCTTGCTGTGTGACGATGATCACTTCCTGCAGCGACGATATAGTGATAGATAATGTCGACGAGTCGCGTTACGAGGTCGATGACACTTACGGTTATTTGCGCAATGCAGATATCCCGCGCTCTACGATAGGGGTCGAACTGAACGGGGCCACATACGGGCAACCCGTGATTTTCGGGTTGACAAAAGGCCTGTCTTCGGCGCAGACGGTTACCATCGAAGCGAATACATCGCTGGTAGCGGCCTATAATAAAGCCAATTTCACCGAATATGAGGCTTTCCCTGCCAGTCAGGTCACTGTTCCGGGCGCGATAACCGTCGACAAATGGAGAACCGAGTCGTCACAGTTTAACATTACCTTTTCGAAGGGTTCGCTTGCCAATGGCGAATATCTGTTGCCTGTTTCGATAAAAAGCATCGGCGGCGATGTTAAAGTTACCGATCAGGGCAAGGTGCTTTATTATATCGTTAAAGTCGGTAATCCCGTTCCGGACAACAGGAAACCATACAAGATCCTGTGTTATGTGGAGGTTAACGACGGCAATATACTCAATGTAGGGTCGTATACGTTGAAAAACAGCGGAAAACAGTTTTTTGACATTGCCATTATCTTCGCTGCCAACATCAACTACAACTACGACACCAAGCGCGCCTATCTGAAACTAAACGACAATGTGCAACATGTCCTGAAAAACAGGGATAAATATATAAAGCCTCTGCAGGATAAGGGCATCAAGGTTACGCTCAGCATACTCGGCAACCACGACTTTACCGGCTTGTCCAACATGGGGGGGCAAAACGCTGTCGATTTTGCGGCTGAATGCAAATCGATAGTACAGGCCTACGGTTTGGATGGAATAGACCTCGACGACGAATACTCGTCATACCAAATCGACAACCCGCAGTACGGTCCTCCGACTCCGCAGAACATTGCGGAACTGGTACTTGCGCTGCGTGACGCGATGCCCGACAAGATACTCACCGTTTACAACATGGGTTATGCGGCTTCAATGCCGAGTTTCGTAAACGGACGGAGCGTTGCAAACGCCATCGACCACATGATGTTCGCATACTATGGCAACTATAATGTTAACGGGACCCCGGTCAACAATACCTTGCCTAAAAGCAAATACGCTCCTGTGCCTGCCAGGATATCCATGCAAACCCCAAGTGTATCCAGGCTGCTGGAATACACCCAGAATTATGTGGTCAACCTCGGCCACGGGACGAGCATGTTTTATGACCTGAGGGATACCGACGCCTCGTCTTACCTCTCGAACGCATCGTTGCCGATGTTTGGGGAAGAGGTTGTGCTGAGTGGTCCCTCCCTGCCTAAAGATTATTAATAAACCCTTCGGCACTGCCCGGAAATTTCTTCTCCGGGGCGGTGCCGGGATTAAAACATAACCAGAATGAAACGATTATATAAATTCCCGATCCTGTTTATTGCCGTGGCATTCCTTACCTGGGCATGTTCGGAAGATACCGAGAATACGACGCCGTCATCCGGGGTAACGGTTACCGGTGTAACGCTTACCAACGTTCCGGGCGGAGGCATCGCCCTTGGAGCTGCAAATCCCATGTCGATGCAGGTACAGGCCGCTGCTACGCCCGCCAATGCCGTGGATTTTGACAAATACTATTTCAGGTATTACTCTGACAATATTTCTGTGTTTACGGTAGACGATCAGGGCATCATTACGGCCCAGGCTACAGGGGAAGGAGTCCTGACTGTCGTTGCAAGAAATAACAGCGCAATCAAGACGACATGCAAAGTAACTGTCGGTACGATCAATAAAACCGCGGTGACGATAGCCGCAGACCGTAAGAATGTGCAGATGGCTACAAAAACCGTTTTCTATCTTAAGGATTTTGTGCAGATCGATCCGTCGAAGGCAACGGTAAAAACTCTTAAATACACATCGAGCGACCCTGCTATAGCATATGTCGACGCCACCGGTATCGTTAGCGCAATCGCTCCCGGTACAGCCACCATTCGCGTAGAGGCTGGCGACAACTCTGCGATGTATGACCAATGTACGGTGACTGTGGGGAATATCCCGGTCGAGAGCATCACCCTTCAGAGCATTTACCACAATATAGACTTTGAGGTAGGGAATTATGTTACCGTGGGAACCGGTGTCCTTTCGACCTACGGAGCCGTCATAGCTCCCGGCAACGCAACGACGAAAGCCGTAACCTACACCTCTTCCAACCCGGCGGTTGCTACGGTATCATCTACCGGGCTTATCCTTGCCGTCGGCCTGGGTAGCACGGTGGTACGCATATCATCTACCGATGGAAGCGGCGTATATGCAGATATCAACGTACGTGTGTCTATATTCGATTACAACCATTTAAATCGCGCCAACTGGTCTATAATCGCTTCCTCGCCCACTTCGACTAAAGCCCTTTACGGTGGCGGGCCCGTTGTGAACATGCTGGATGCCACGACTAACGACACCAGCGGTTGTTTCGTGAAAGCCGGGGCGACGCTTGAGGGAGTGTCATGTCCTGCGGGGACTACTCTCTTCTTTACGTTAGATATGAAAGAGCCCAAATCGTTCAACTATTTTTCTCTCACACACAGGATGGGCGCAGGCACATACGGCCCGTATAAACGGGCTGCCAGCCTGACACTCTACGGAAGTGACGACAATGTAAACTACAAGCTTATACAGGCAGCGGCGGCCGTACCATGGAATGCGGCTTCTCCTGACGGGGTTACCACGACGAAACTTTCACAGAAGAGTACCTGCAGGTATGTGAGAGTTGAGATCATCCCATTCTTCGCACAGATATACCCCGATGAACCGTACGACATGAACTATGTGCTTATCAAGGATTTCCAGCTTGGAGAATACGTTCCGCGGCCATAACTCGGTAGTTTGACACCTTAAAAGCGATACCTCCGGACAGTTCCGGAGGTATCGCTTTTAAGGTACGTCAGCCAGGCGTTTTTTACAGCCCGGTTCCACCAGATAATGGTGATTACCTGATGTCGAAATCAAGCAGCGTTTCGTCTTCGAGCGATGCCCGGAGGTGGTCACCAGGGTGCACTGCACCTACGCCCGGCGGGGTTCCGGTGAAGATCAGGTCTCCTATCTTCAGGGTGACGAACTTCGAAACGTGGGCGATTATCCGGTCTACGGAGTGGATCATCTTCGCCGCGTCGCCACGCTGCCTGATCTCGCCATTGAGGCTCATCTCGAAACGCAACGATTGCACCCCGCCGCCCAGGTCGGCCAGTCTCAGAAACCGGGGCGACACCGCCGCCGAGTGGTCGAACGCCTTGCATATCTCCCACGGTAGTCCGCGCCGGACACAGTCGTTCTGTATGTCGCGGGCCGTGAAGTCGATACCCAGCCCGACTTCTTCGTAGCAGCGGTGGGCGAAACGCTCATCTATAGCTTTGGCCACACGGCATATCCTCACCACCAACTCGGTCTCGTAATGGAGGTCGGACGAAAACGACGGCACATAAAACGGGTCGTTGTTACGCAACAACGCCGTATCGGGTTTCATAAAAAACAGGGGCTCTTCGTTGATCTCCTGGTTGTGGTCTTTCAGCTCGCGTATGTGCTCCACATAGTTGCGGCCTATACATATTATCTTCATCGGCGACTGGTTTTAAATATGCCCGAACACTCCGGAGGAGAACCGGACGGATTCCAGGATATTATCTTGCGGCCGGACAACGGAATCCTTCACAGGGAATCTTTACCTCGTAGGTTCTGTTTTGCGGGTTAGGGTATTCGTAAGAGCGTATCCAATGGTTTAGTTCGCGCAGCATTTTGTAGGTTGTCCCTTGCGACTGCGCGAATTTCGACCAGTCGATGTCGCGCCCCACGGCCTGTGCCGTAGTATAGAGTGTTAGTGGAGGATAGATGGCGCTCTTCGGCAAGTCGAACCCGTAAGCCCCGGGCGAGGCGGTGACGAGCTTGAATGAAAGTACGCGGAACAGGTAGCGCATGGTCTCCTCGGGCAGGAACAGGTCGTAGTACTCTGTTACGCCCTGCTTATCCATGCGCGACGAAACCCCGGTCAGCCCGAGATTGTAGGAGGCGGCCGCCAGCGTCCACGACCCCAGTTTCGAATAGGCCTCGCGCAGGTAGTCGCATGCCGCCTGGGTCGATTTTTCGAGGTGGTAACGTTCGTCGATATCCTTGCCCACCTCCAATCCGTAATTCTTGGCCGCGGGGGCCATCAGTTGCCACAGCCCCGCGGCACCGGCCACCGACACCACATTGGGATTGAGGCCGCTCTCGGCCATGCAGAGGTATTTGAAATCGTCGGGAATGTTGTTGCGGCGGAGAATGGGCTCGATGACCGAAAAATAGCGCTCGGTCGAAAGCAGCGTCAGCAGCGTTCGCGAATGCATGTACGACGTTACCAGCAGTTCGCGCATCAGGCTCTCGCGGATGTCGTAATTTTCGAGAGGCACCCGTTCTCCGGCAAATTCCAACGAATGGGGCAGAACGGGCAACACCACCGGAGCGGGGCCAAAGGTATGCACACCGGGATATGATTCCGACTCCGTCACAGACGGTTCCGAGGCGCGGACCGTATCGCAGCCACATGGAGTGGCCAGGACGGATAAGGTGGATACCGCTACAATCATTATTTTATATCTCTTCATAATTGGGTCGTGATTTTATCAATATCTCACAAAAAGCCATGTCCGGCGGTGAGGTTATCTTTATATTTGTGCGTTCACCCTCGCAGAGCGCCACGCTGTGTCCCAAAGCCTCGGCCACAGTGGCATCGTCGGTGAAACCGCCGTGCGGAGCGCGGAGATAAGCCTCGCAAATAAGTTCCCGGTCGAATGCCTGGGGCGTCTGTACGGCACGTAGTTTGGCCCGGTCGACGGGCACGGAGCCCGCCGCGGTCATTTCGCGGAACGAGTCGACAGCTTCGACCACCGGTATTGCGCTGCCATGACGCCGCGCTGTGTCGAGCACCCTTCCGATCAATTCCTGCGACGCCATGGGGCGCACGCCGTCGTGTATCATCACAATGTCGCATTGGCCCGCCGCGTCGAGTCCGCGCCGTACAGATTCGAAGCGAGTGGCCCCGCCCTGGCAGACAATATGCACGCCCGGGGCGTGCTCTGCGGCCAGAGCGTGCCAACGGTCGATTTCCGCCGCCGGCAACACCACGACGATCCGCGCCCCGGGAAGCACCCCGGCAAAAGCCGCTACAGTGCGTACCAGCACCGGTACTCCGGCCAGCGGCAGGAACTGTTTGGGCACCCCGGCACCCATCCTCACCCCGCTGCCACCGGCAACTATCACAACGGCTATCTTTTCCATATATCTGCTTTTACCTCGATCTATCCCGATATTCAGGGGCCTGTTCCAATGCTCCACCTCCCCCTCTGAACCATGTCAGGCAGTGCGCGGAGAATCACCGGCCCACCCGGGGCCTTTATGTCGCGCTGTTATTAAGAAACTGTCTCAAAACGAAAATTGACCCTCTGAGAATCGCGTATTTGAAATTTTTCTCCGAGGGGAGTCCGAATAAAAAGATGGTATCTCTATATTTTTAAGACACCTTCATTCTAAGGTTTGTCGTCGAAATATATGTCGAGAAGTTCGCGGGCGGCCACAAACGAACTGAGTCGCGAAGTGAGCACCTTATCTTCGTAGCCACTTATCGCCTCCATGATTCGCGGATTGCGATAGAAACTCTCGCGTAGAGCTTCGTTGATCGTCTCATACATCCAATAACGACTCTGGCGGTTGCGGTTGGAGTCCATCCATCCGTTGTCGCGAACGAAATCTATAAACTCCTCCACCCCGGCCCAGAGTTCCTCCAGCCCCGATCCTTGCACCGACGAGCAGGTGTAGACCTTGGCCCGCCAATGCGATGCCGGTTCCGGAAACAGTTTCAGTGCGCTTATGTATTGTGCTTTCGCCAGCTCCGCCCGGGCAATGTTGTCTCCGTCGGCTTTCGTTATCACTATGGCATCGGCCATCTCCATGATACCGCGCTTGATGCCCTGTAACTCGTCGCCGGCGCCCGATATTTGCAACAGCAGGAACATGTCGACCATAGAATGCACCGCCGTCTCCGACTGCCCCACACCGACGGTCTCGATAAATATCACGTCGAATCCAGCCGCTTCGCACAGCACCACGCTCTCGCGGGTCTTACGCGCCACTCCTCCCAGCGACCCGGCCGAAGGCGAGGGGCGGATGAATACATCGTCGCGCCCCGACAGAGTCTCCATGCGCGTTTTGTCGCCCAGGATCGACCCTCCGCTGCGTTCGCTGCTCGGGTCTATGGCCAGCACCGCAAGTTTGTGCCGGCGCCGGGTTACAACGCCGCCTATAGCCTCGATAAATGTCGATTTTCCCGCTCCGGGCACCCCCGTTATGCCTATTCTCAACGAATACCCGGCATGGGGCAGACAACGTTCGATGATCTCCTGGGCCTGGGCATAGTGGGCGGGGTTGTGGCTTTCGACAAGCGTTATGGCCTGCGACAGCACGGTGATGTCGCCGCGCAATATTCCCGCGACATAGTCGTCGGTGGAAAATTTGCGTCGCGGCACCTTTTTAAAATAAGGGCTCACTACCGGGGGCTGCTCTATACCCTCGTTTACCACGAGCGCACTGTCGAAATGGTTGCGGTGGTCGTCCTCGAAGTGTTTTATCTTTCTCATTACCGGAAAAAATAATCCGGGGAAAACTATGGGCGGCTTTCCCTTGAATAGCAAATATAGTGAAAGGTGGGCGCAGAGCGTCGAACCTGTTCGAAAGCTCTGCCGAACCGCCTCCTATATTATGCAAATATACGGAAAAAAGAGGATATCCCTCAGAGTCCGTCCAATTTTCTGTGGAAAAGGATTTAAGTAGATTCCGGGGTTGATTTTACGTGAAAACAGAGGAGCATAGCGCGGCGTCCTATGTAATGATATTTTCACACAAAAAGCAACCCGGAAGAACTCATAATACTTTCAACAGGGGATTTAAACAGTTTCTTACAATACTTTACATAGGGAATTTTGACTGACTCTTCGCCAGACTCTTACTTCCTGGGCAGCAGCCCCATCAACAGGTCGTTTGTAAGCGAGGCCGAATTGCCGAACCACAGGATGCGCCCGCGGTCGTCGGTCAGTACGCTGAACGGCACAAATTTGACGCTATAGGCGGAAAACGTCGCTCCACTACCGTCGATTCCTGTGAAAAACGGCGGATATGAGGGTAAAACCGCCTTGAGCGACTCTTCTGAATCTTTCGAAACCAGAATAACCGTCAATGTCGAATGGTATTGCTTGGCAATTGACCATAGCTTCGGAAGGCGCTCTACGGAAGGGGCTCCCCCGGCCTGGAAGAACTCGATCAGCCTGGCGCGGCGGCCCTCTTCGGGTTTGTCGCCCACCCATTGCATGATCTTCAGCTCAGGCGCCTTCTCCCCGATCACAAGCCTTTGTTGCGCAGCCAGCGGCAAGGCGGCAAGCATGATCGGCAATATAAGTAAGATGTAACGTTTCATCGCATTAAGGCGTGGTTACGCAGCAAAGGTATTAAAATTTTATAAAAACGAGAAATCTCGCCGGGAATGCATAACTTTACGCTCCGCCACCGGGACCGTGGCGTGCCAATATTACCCGATATGAAGATAGGATTCGACGCAAAACGGGCTTTTTTCAACCGTAGCGGACTGGGCAACTACAGCCGCAGCACGATAGGACTGCTGTGCCGTTATGCACCACATAACGAATATGTGTTATTTTCACCCCGCCGCGGTAGCAGTGCCGGGTATACGGCTCCTACAGGGACCCGGACCTTGTACCCCTGTGGCGCAGCGGCCCGGGTGCCGTCGCTCTGGCGCAGCTATGCCATGAGCGGGTCGATCAAGAGAGGCGGTGTGGAGCTATACCACGGCCTGAGCAACGAATTGCCCCGCGACATAAAGCGCGCTGCAGTGCGTAGCGTGGTAACGATTCACGACCTTATATTCGAACGTTTCCCGGAACTATACAAACCCGCCGACAGGTGGCTCTACCGGTCGAAATACCGGGACAGTTGCCTGCGCGCCGACCGCATCATCGCCATAAGCCTGCAGACAAAGGCCGATCTTGTGGATTTGTGGGGAATGCCGCCCGAAAAAATAGACGTCGTCTACCAAGGGTGCGATCCTATGTTTTACGATGCCGTCACTACAGCCCGTATGGAAGAGGTGAAACGCAGGTATAATCTGCCGCCGAGGTTCATCCTGTCGGTGGGCACCATCGAGGAGCGTAAAAACCTGATGTTGACTTTGCGGGCTCTGACCATTCTGGGACCACATTCAGATGTGGATTTAGTGGCGTGCGGGCGGCAGACCGCATATGCCGCTGAAATAAAAGAGTATGCGCGTAAACACTCCCTCGCGGAGCGGGTGCATCTGCTGGATGGGGTCGATTTTGCCGATTTGCCGGTTATATACCGCCTCAGCGAGGTATCGGTTTATGCATCGTTGTTCGAGGGATTCGGTATCCCGATACTCGAATCGCTCGCTTCGGGCATTCCGGTTATCACCACCCGCGGCGGCGTCTTCCCCGAGACCGGCGGTGGCGGATGCCTCTATGTCGATCCGCACAGTGTCGACGAAATGACCGGGGCGTTGCAATCGATACTTGCCGGCGGAGAGTTGAAAGCCGGCCTTGTGCAAAAAGGACTCCAACACGCGGCGTTGTTCGGGGAAGAGCGAATAGCGACCAATCTTGAGGAAGTGTACCGTAAAGTTCTGGCATGACCCTCCGGTCTATTTCCGGGAGAGTTCATCAATATTTTTTATGCGAATCGGGAGCCTGTCTAATTTCTCATTTGAGATTTAAACAGTTTATTAGGCAGATTCTATATAAACTTTGAGGGCAATTTGTGTGCCTGTAGATTGCCGGAGCGTTCTGTAATTATGCAGGTTATTTATCTGGCACTTATGCCTTATAGCGCCTGTGTTGCTGTGTCTTTTATTTTTAATAATCTGGCCCGTGTGTAAAATTCCCGCACTTTGTGAGTTGAAAAATTTGCAGAGATGATTTTTTGCGTTATCTTTGCCCTCCGAAAGCGACAGGTGTTGTTTTGCCGGACGTTTTTGTCATTCATTCCTCAGTAGCTCAGTCGGTTAGAGCACCTGACTGTTAATCAGGGGGTCCCAGGTTCAAGTCCTGGCTGAGGAGCGCAATGAAAGAGAGCGAGTTACGGTACCGTAACTCGCTCTCTTGTTTTTGGTCTGTGCATACGATTTGCATACAACTCTACTGATCTCACGGCTCAGTCCGAAAAGTAGGTTGGTGAGTTTTTTCAGGCGAAAATTTTAGCGAGTCTGAAAATGAAGTATGGTATGTCTACGATACCTCTGAGTTGAGCTCTGAAAGCTTTGATTTTGGCGTTGAAAGATTCAGCCGAGG
>JAVBMJ010000008.1:0-34741 GCA_031552535.1 Rikenellaceae bacterium | reverse complement strand
TGTGGGTTCTGTAAGGCGGTTTTGTGTTATACAAGTGAAATTTTTGAGACAATGTGGTTCCATTGGGGATAAAATTTCATGCGGTAGAACCCAAAACCGACAGGAAAACGAACGTGCGGGTTTATGCTAACACGCCCTAATCGCCGCATAATTTCATGGATACTGAATGGTTAAACAGTTTCTAATTTCCCTGTGGAAATTTAGACAGGCTCCAAGCATGGACAGGTGTTGGAGGCACAGTGTTCCGAAAATAATAACGTGTTCGACACCGATTTATATTTTATATAACCTTCCCGGAATTACGGGATGACAGCTAAAATAGCTATCTTTGTTTGCAGAGGTTGAATCCTCCACATGAGATCGACTAACTACCATACCTGTCCCGATGCCGTGAAAAAAACAGCGCTGCTTATAATGATGTTAGCCCTCGTATCGAGGGCCATTGCCGCACTGCCCGAGTGTATCTTCCAGAGGTACACTTCGATGGATGGATTGCCACATAACTATATTTCGGCCATTTGCCATGATCATAAAGGCTTTGTGTGGATATGTACATGGTATGGGCTTAGCCGTTTCGACGGATATACATTTAAGAATTATCGCACACTTCCGGGCGATTATTCGCCATTGTCGCATAATCGCTTCCTGGGCATATCCGAAGACAGCTCCGGCGACCTGTGGCTGACAACCTATGATCATCGCATATATTGCTTCGACCGGCGTCTTGAGCGGTTCGAGGACATTGTTTCGATACTCACATCCGACGATGCGTCGAGTCACAACATCAAAGTGGAACGTTACCTCAATTGTAGCGACGGGACGACATGGATCGTTTTTTCCGACGGGGTGCTGGCCTATGCCCGCAGGCAGGCAGACGGACGTCTTTCGGTGGAGTGCTTTGCAGATGGCAGCATCGGTAAAAAAATATCGCTGTTGTTCGAGGACGGAGAGCACAATCTTTGGGTGGTGTCGAATGAGGGTATAGTTACATTACGTGTTACCGGTGACGGATTCAAGGCCGAACGTCGCAGCAAGGAGGGGGCGGTAGCCGAGATTGTGCAGATGGGCGACAGGCTGGCGATAGCTGCCGGAAACACGGTGCAGATATATTCGTTCGGTACGCAACGTTTTGAATCGTTGCCCGTGGCTGCGGGAGACAGGGTGACAGCACTTGATTATTGCGGCAAAGATAACCTGCTTTATGCGGGTACGGTACACGGGAACATCTTCCGGTACGATCCACGCAGCCGGGAATGGACTCAGGAGAGTGTCCGGACGGGACGTATACGCGACATAGTATCGGATAGCTACGGGCTTCGATGGATAACCACCGCCGAAGCGGGCATAGGTCGTTACGATCCGGTTAAGAAAAATTACCGGCATTTCGTACAGCAGATCAACGCTCCGTCTTACTATCTGGATACGATCACCCGTGTCGAGGAACACAACGGTATGCTGTGGATCAAGATGAACCGCGTGGGATTCGGCTATTACGACCGTGCTGATGATAAACTGTATCCGTTCTACAACGACCCCACACGTCCCGATTGCCGTATGAGCAACGGCGTGGCGGCATTCGATATAGATCCCGACAACGTTATGTGGATGTCTACATCGAAACGTGGACTGGAACGCATAACGATCATACAGCCTAAAGCCACTCTTTTCGCTCCAGAAACAAATCCCCGCAACAGAGCCGATACCGAAATACGTGCAGTGGCCCTCGATTCGCACCAAAACCTATGGATGGCCAATAAGGGAGGAGAGTTGCTTTGCTACAGTGCCGACGGCAATTTGAAGCACAGATTCCCCGACCGAAATACGCCTTGGATAGGATTGATATACTCTATCATGCAGGATTCGCGCGGCGATATCTGGCTCGGCACAAAAGGCGACGGAGTTCTTAGGATGAGGGAACGGCCGGCCGGCGGATACGACTTCACCCGATACAGACACGATCCATCCGATGGTGGTTCTTTGAGTGATAACAATATCTATTCGATTGCCGAGGATCGCCTCGGTAAGATATGGATAGCGTCGTATGGCGGAGGGATCAACCTTTACGAAGAGACGGCGGACGGCCGTGGCAGGTTTCTCAACCAGGGTAACTCGTTTCCACACTATCCGGCGCAACAGGGTTCTAAAGTGCGCTACCTGTTGCAGGCGCCCGATGGGACGATGTTGGCAGCGACAGTAGAGGGGCTTATTATTTTCGACCCGTCGTCGGATCCGTCGGAGATGTCGTTCCGTGTCGTACAGAAGATCCCGGGCGACATACATTCGTTGGGTAACAACGACATAATCCATATTCTGGCCGACTCCAAAGGACGGGTGTGGCTGTCTACTTTCGGCGGCGGGCTCAACCTTTTCACCGGATACGACCAGACGGGCGAGCCACGATTCGATATCTTTTCCGCACGCGAAGGATTGGCGAGCAATATAGTTTTTGCGGCAACCGAAGACAGGCAGGGGTGTCTGTGGCTTTCGACCGAAAACGGTATCTCGAAATTCGACCCTGTGGCGGCTACCTTCAGCAACTACTCGCGTTATGACGGCATCCCTACCACCAATTTCAGTGAGGCGACAGCCCTGACCGATCCCCGGGGACGGGTAGTGTTCGGTAGTGTCGACAACCTCTATATTATCGATCCATACGAAATGCGAACCCAAAAGGAGGATTTCCGGCTGACATTTACCGGATTCGAACTCCGCAATGAAGAGGTGCAGATCGGCAGTTCCTCGCCACTGAGAGAGTCGGTAACGGAGGCGGGTGAAATAGTTTTGCCTTACGATTTTTCGCTCTTCCGTATCAGTTTCGCCTCGCTCAATTCGCGGATGCAGTTCCGTATAGGGTATATGTACACGCTGGAGGGTTACGACAAGGATTGGAACATAGTCCACGGGGCGCGCTGGGCGTCATATTCGAACCTTCCGGGCGGACGCTACCTGCTCCGGGTGAGGTGTTATGCCGAAAATAGCCCGGGACTTAGCGATGAGATCACAATGACGATAGTGGTAAGACCGCCGTGGTGGAGAACCGTGTGGGCGTGTATGGCTTATGCCGTCTTGGCGGGACTGATCCTTTGGGTTGTAATCAGAACGTTGTATACGATGTTCTCGCTACGCAACAAGGTGAAGATGGAGCAAAAAATTACGGAACTCAAGTTACACTTCTTTACCAATATTTCGCATGAGTTGCGCACACCCCTCACGCTGATACTTGGTGGTGTGGAAGAGGTAAAAAAGCGCGAAACGCTATCCCCCCAGGGGGAAACCAACATAAATCTGGCACAGAAAAACGCCAAACGGATGTTGGCGCTGATCAACCAATTGCTCGATTTCCGCAAGATCGTCAACGATAAGATGGAACTGCGCATACGCCAGGCCGATATTGTGGAGATAGCCCAGGGAACGCTGGAAGATTTCCGCGAGATGGCCGCCGAGCACCATATAGAGTTGGTGTTTGCAACCTCGCAGAAGAATCTGCAGACATGGATCGACCCCGACAGGATCGAAGGGGTGATTTATAACCTGCTGGCCAATGCGTTCAAATTTACCGGAGACGGAGGCCGTATCGAACTTTCGGTATCGCGCAAGGAAGGTGACGAAACATTTACTTTCTCGGTACGCGACAACGGGGTGGGTATCCCAAAAGATAAGATAGATACCATATTCGAGAGGTTCACCCAGGCTGGCGAACCGGTTTCATCGGCTATGAAGGGGTCGGGTATTGGATTGGCTCTGTGTCGCGAAGTAGTGTCGATGCATGGGGGCGAAATCTCAGTTCTTAGCAGACAGGGTGAGGGGTCGGTCTTTACAGTGAGCATACCGATGGGTAACGCCCACTTCCCGATGCAACAGATAGATTTCGCCGGCGGCGAGATGGTGCAGGTGCCGTCAAACGGCGACGATGCCCCGGCTGCCGGGCCGGCCAGACGCGAGGGGGTGGGTACGCCTGGGGATTCACCCCACATATTGCTGGTAGAGGATAATCGTGAGATGCGGGTATTTATATATAATCAGCTTATTGACAGTTATTTCGTAGACGAAGCTGCCGATGGGAATGAGGCTATGGAACGTATAGCCGAACATGCTCCCGATATAATAGTGACCGACCTGATGATGCCCGTAATGGACGGAATAGAGTTGGTTAACCGTGTGCGGAACGATTTCAACACCAGTCATATCCCTATCATTATGCTCACGGCCCGCACAGCCCCGGAGAAACGTATTGAAGCGATGAAATATGGTGCCGATGACTATATCACGAAGCCCTTCAGCATAGAGTTGTTGCAGGTACGCATCGACAGCCTGCTCAGGCAACGCCGCAACCTCTTCGAGCGTTATTCGACCCAGGCCGTTCCGGTGTCGCCAGTGTCGAAGGTCATAGACCTTAGTCCTACGGAGATTGTGGTCACCGACCGCGACGAAGAGTTCATGTGCGGGGCGATGAAGTGGATCGAGGACAACATCGAGAACCCTGAGCTGACCATCGACCAACTGGCCACACACCTTGGAATGGGCCGCACGACGATGTACAACAAGCTGAAGGCGCTGACCGGCAAGTCGCCCGTGGAGCTGATAAAGGAATACAGGATAAACAAAGCCAGGATGTTGCTGGAAACCGGGCAGTTCAGTGTCTCGGAGGTGGCCTATAAAGTGGGATTCTCCGATCCGAGCTATTTCAGCAAATGTTTCCGCGAGTATAACAAGGTCTCTCCTGCCGAATGGCTTAAAAAGAGCAAAGCGGTCAATGCTAACTAACACGCCCTTAGAGGCTGTCTGTTTCCACAGAAAAATTAGAAGAAGATAAAATCAAACATAACCATTTGTGTCAACAAGCCACGGCGTCGGCACTCAAAACTTACCCGAAGATATATGCGTAGAATGATTTTTTGCCTGTCGTTGCTCCTGGCTGCGTTTTCTGTGCAGTCGAAGCCCTTTTCGACCGATCCGCGGCCTTTGTCGGTTGTTATGGCCGAGTCGGAAATGAAGCGCAACCCGCAGCCTTACCTGATCGATGCCAAGGGAACCACACCTTCCTGGAACTATACCACGGGACTCGAATTGCTATCGATCCTCGACGCCGAAGCCCGCTATACAGACTCTTCGAAGGTCGACTATGTGATCAGGTATGCCGACACTATGGTGCGTGGCGATGGCACGATAATCAATTACAAGCCGCAACAATACAACATCGACCATGTATGTCCGGGCAGAGTGTTGTTAAGGGCCTATGAAATGACAGGCGAAAAGCGTTACCGCAAGGCTTTGCAACTGGTCAGGGAGCAGTTGGACACCCATCCGCGCACGAGCGGGGGCGGACTTTGGCACAAGCAGGTCTACCCGCACCAGATGTGGCTCGACGGCCTTTACATGGGGCAGCCTTTCTATGCCGAATATACGCGCCGGTTCACCAAAGAACCCGAACGTACGCGTTGCTTTGAAGATATAATGAACCAGTTCATCGTTGTGGCGCGCCACACCTACGATCCTGCGACCGGCCTTTACCGCCATGCGTGGGACGAGTCGCGCAGCCAGCCGTGGGCCGACAAGACTACGGGGCAGTCGCAGCATGTCTGGGGTCGTGCGCTGGGATGGTACTGCATGGCTATAGTCGAGACGCTCGACTACATTCCTGAGTCGACCAAGGGGCGCAACGAAGTGATCGAAATCCTGCGCGGGATCTATCGCCAACTACCCAAATACAGCGACCCTAATACCGGGATGTGGTACCAGGTGTTGGAATTGCCCGACCGCGAGGGCAACTATATTGAGGCGACAGCGTCGGCAATGCTGACCTATTCCATGCTTAAAGCTGTCCGTAAGGGTTATCTCGACCGGGAGCTGCTACCGGGAGCATTGAAAACATATGAAAACCTGGTCAGGACTTTCGTACGTTTCGACGACGAAGGTACTGTTTCGCTTACGCGTTGCTGTGCTGTGGCGGGGCTTGGAGGCAAAGACAACCGTAGCGGTACGTTCGAGTACTATATGAGCGAACCTATCCGCGACAACGATCCCAAGGGAGTGGGCCCCTTTATATGGGCGTCACTCGAATACGAGGCTGTCAACAACATCGACTACCGCCCGGCAGTCGATGCGTCGCGCGCAGTGGCTTTTCCCGGAGCCGAGGGCGGAGGTATGTATGCTACAGGAGGACGTGGCGGACGGGTGATAAAGGTGACGAGCCTTGCCGACGACGGGTCGGAAGGTACGTTGCGCCATGCCGTGGAGCAGAAAGGTTCCCGTATGGTGGTGTTCGCCGTGAGCGGCAATATCGCACTGACGCGTCCGCTCGAAATTACCGAAGGAGACCTGACAATAGCGGGCCAGAGCGCACCTGGCGAAGGCGTCTGCATAAAGGATTATGAGATGAAACTCGAAGCCGACAACATAATAGTACGTTTCATGCGCTTCCGTATGGGCGACCTGAGCCGCAACCAGTCGGATACGTTCGAAGGGCAGCGTTGTAGCAACATTATCATAGACCACTGTACGGTAAGCTGGTCCACCGATGAATGCGCGTCGTTCTATGGCATGCGTGACTTCACGATGCAGTGGTGCCTGATCTCCGAGAGCCTCAACGATTCGGCCCATGCCAAAGGGCGGCACGGCTATGGAGCCATATGGGGCGGCCGCAACGCGACGTTCCATCACAACCTGTTTGCCCATAATTCAAGCCGCAACCCGCGCTTGGATCATCCCCGGATATATCCAGGCAATTCGCTGGTAACACATCGCGGCAGTGTGGAGATCGTCAATAACGTGATCTACAACTGGGGTATGCAGGCCACTTACGGCGGCGAAGAGGGGTGGTGGAATATCGTGGGGAATTATTATAAGCCCGGTCCGGCGTCGCGGCGCAACGGCAAATTTATGGAAGTAAGCACATCGGATATAACTTCGCATTATGCGGGCCGCTACTATTTAAAGGATAATTTTCTCGACGGTTCGCCCGGGGTCGGAGCCGATAACTGGTCGGGAGTTACCTACAAAGGCGATTATGACCGCCAGCGGGTGAAAGTTGCGGAACCTTATGAAGTATCCGGTACACTCGCTGTCTCCCCGCCACAGCAGGCTTATGAGGCGGTGCTGGCGCATTGCGGCGCATCGCTCAGACGCGACGCCATAGACCGACGCATAATAGATGAGGTACGCAGTGGCAGCTACACATACAAAGGCTCCAAGGGAGGTGCCCCCGGCATTATCGATTCCCAGAACGATGTCGGCGGCTGGGTCGCACTTGCCGGAGGAAAAGTCGCGAAAGACAGCGATGGCGACGGTATCCCCGATACATGGGAGAAAAGTAATCGCCTCAACCCGGCCGACCCGGCCGACGCTACGGCATACGCGAAAGGAACACATTACACAAACCTCGAATTGTATCTCAATTCATTGATCACAGGTCAGGTACATCTTTGAGATATGGCGATAGAGCCTATTAACACGAACGGTCGCGCCCGATTTAGTGCTATTCCCGTCCTATGCTTTACCTGTTTTCTAAGGAATGTGGAAAAAAAGCCAACAAAAGTTTGTCCATATAAACTCTGACCGGCTCTGAGATACAGTATGCCGGTGCTATTCTCACCTCAAAGGCGGAAACTATTTTACCAGCCTGTTGGTGCCCGTGTCCGGGAATATTATGGTCGGGGAGAAACTTTTGGCCTCTTCGAAATCCATCGTGGCGTACGATACTATTATCACTACGTCGCCTATGCTCGCTTTGCGCGCAGCCGGACCGTTCAGGCAGACCTCGCCGCTACCCCGGTGCCCCTTTATTACATAAGTGTCGAGTCTTTCGCCATTATTCACATTAACTATCTGTACCCTCTCGCCGGCAATTATATTTGCGGCATCCATCAACTCCTCGTCGATGGTTATGCTGCCGACATAATTGAGGTTGGCCTCGGTGACCGTCACCCGGTGTATCTTCGACTTTAATATCTCAATTTGCATTTTCATTGTCATTTCAATTTGATATTGTCGATCAAGCGGACTTTTCCTGCCCATACGGCTATGCACCCGTGTCTTGGACCCTCCCAATCCTCGGACATATTAAAAGTGTCCGGATCGAAAATACTAAAATAAATCACTTTGAGCAACGGCTCCGATTCTATACGCCCTACCACCCACTCCTGTAATCTGGCCGGAGAGAGTCCCTCCCGGTTTTCAGCGGCCATCGACAATGTTTCGTAGATCAGCGGGGCCACCTTGCGGTGCTCCGGCGTGAGGAGCATATTGCGCGAACTCATAGCCAGTCCGTCGGTCTCGCGTAGCGTAGGGCATGCTACTATCTCTATCCTGTACCCCAATTGCCCGGCCATGGCACGTATCACCGCCACCTGCTGGAAATCTTTCTCCCCGAAGTAGGCTTTACCTGGCTTCACCATATCGAAAAAGCGGCTTACCACCTGCGCCACTCCGTTGAAATGGCCCGGCCGAGTGGCTCCTTCCATGACTTTGTCTATCGATCCGAAATCGAAAACCCGTGTATCCTCTTCCGGATAGACCTCTTCGACCGAAGGCATAAACACCGCATCGGCTCCAGCCTGGCGAAGCATTTCGATGTCGGCTTGCGGTGTGCGCGGATAAGACGACAGGTCGGTTGGGTCGTTGAATTGTGTCGGGTTCACGAATATTGTCACCACCACATTCCTGCACTCACTGCGGGCCCGTTCGACCAATGATATATGGCCCCTGTGAAGCGCCCCCATCGTGGGGACATATCCCACATCGGCGGAGGAATAATTTGAGAGATAACGTTCAAGTTCTTCCCGTGCGGTGAAAATTTTCATTCTACCAATAACGTCGATTATCCGGCAAAGGTAGGGAATAGATCGGAAAAAAGCCAAATACTCTCGAATTTTTCTCATGGCCGGCTTATATATAAGGATTATCTCCGGATAATACAAATTTTATCGGTAAAAAATTTTGTTATTTAAAACGAAACCCATAATTTTGCAGCGAATTTGATCAGGATAATAATTAAACCAAACCTTTTAATCATGAAGACTTTTATCTCGTTGTTCGTTGTTGCTTTTGCAGTTGCTACAATCTCTTGCGCCGGTAACGCCAACAAGCCCGCTGAGACCATCGTTGAAGAAACCGTAATCGTAGAAGATTCTACTTGCTGCGCTGACTCGACCTGCTGCGCTGACTCGACCTGCTGCAAAGAAGGTGCTGAGTGTGCTAAGACCAATGCAGCTTGTGCTACTAAATAGTCCGGCCTGAAAATCGGCAGAAGGCCGCCCCGATAATTCGGGGCGGCCTGTTTTTTTACCGGCCGTGAGCTATGGCCGACTTGACAATTTCGCATATTTTCCCCAATTTTGCACCTCAATCCGATATGGCAATGATAAAAATAACACTTGTGACGGCTATGTCCCTGTTGCTGTGGGGTCAGGTGCTCTTTTCGCAGCAAACCTCAGCCTTTGAATTCAAAGAATCGACGTGGGATTTCGGGCGTATAAAAGAGGATGGGGGTGTGGTGAGCCATACGTTCGAGTTTGTTAATAAAGGCACAAAACCAATGGTTATCGAGACGGTCTTCACTTCGTGTGGTTGTACCGGCACAAAATATTCAAAAGAACCAGTAATGCCCGGCGGTAAAGGTTCGATAACGGTCGTGTTCAGTCCGCTCGACCGGCCGGGTAGTTTCGACAAGGAGTTGGTCATATCGAGCGATAAAGGCAATAGTGTGAGTGAACTACGGGTGATGGGATTTGTCGTTGCCAAGCCGAGGAAGGCCAGGGAAAACTACCCATATCCATTCGGTAACGGCCTGAGACTCGACAATAATATAGTATATTTCAACTTCGTAGGACAGGGGACTGTCGTCACGCGAAGTGTCGGTTATGTCAATCGGTCGAAAAAAACGGTGACTCTGGCGGTAGAAATAAGCGACAGCAATTCTGTTTATGCACTTTATGCTCCCCGCACTGTGATGGCTGGTGATAGCGGGGTAATCAATATCCGTTGTGATCTTTCGCGCCGGGAGGTATGGGGCCCATTGAGGGCGCGTGTCAGGTTTGTGGTCGACGGGTTTACTTCCGATGAATCGTTGCTGCTGTCGGGTATAGGCACAGACAATTTCCCCGCCAATATATTGTCGGCGGGTGTGCCGTTGCCCAAGGCTGTCGTCAGTCCTTTATATTACGATTTCGGAACTGTCGTTCCGGCGGTGGCCAATAAGAAAAAAATCGTCGTGCGAAATGACGGCGATACGCCGCTTACAGTGCGGGCAGTCAAAACAGGCGACGGGGTTAAATGCGATTTACAGGCGGGAACGGTCATAAAACCGCGGAAGAGTATCGAGATAGAAGTCCAGGCTACGTTTCCGGCAGGGCAGAGAGGGAAGGTGCTTACGGCTTATATCGTTTTCAACGATCCCCGCCGCCCGATGCATGAAATACGCCTGCTGGGAACTGCATCCTCTGGAAAATAATACATCGCAGCAGAACCGGAAGAATCCAGCTGGAAATTGCGGGCTATAAATATGCAATAATCATCTTATTTTTAACAACCCCCTGGACAGGCTCCTAAAAGCTGTTTGGATTTGTTAACAAGATTATTTTATATCGTTTTGCCGATGATTTTCGCGGTGGGATGAGGCGAATAGCGGCCCCTGTTTAACGAATCACACCGCGGGAAAGCGCGGAAAAGAGAATAAAAGAACGAGATTAATAAATTCAAAACAACTTCTTAATCTTTACCTTCGTAACAGGATATTTCTCCTTCCACCGGCAAAGCTGAAATAAATTCCTCTCCCCTTTCCCTGGTATCGGGCCAAAACGACAGTTAAAGAGGACATAACCTCCACCACGGTTAATTACACCGGATTTTATCACAGGCATTTTTGAGCTGTACCATTGCCTGCTTTATCGTATCGAACGATGTTGCGAGGTTCATCCGCATGAATCCCCGTCCCTGGTCTCCGAACTGTTGCCCGTCGTTGAGCCCGAGCCGGGCTTCGGCCACCAGGAACCGGCATAACTCCTGGTGCTCCATTCCCAGACCGCGGAAGTCGATCCACATAAGGTAGGTCCCTTCGTTGGGAATCGTTTTAACGGCCGGAAGGTGCACGTCGATAAACTCCGCGACATAGCGGGCGTTACGGCCTATGTATTCGTTGAGTTGGTCTACCCACTCATCGCCGTGGGTGTAAGCGGCTTCAAGGGCCGCCGTGCCGAACACATTGCCCTGGTCGACGTGGATTTTGTCGAGTTCGGCTCTAAGCCTGCGGCGTAGCGAGTCG
Organism: Rikenellaceae bacterium; assembly: GCA_031552535.1. Lineage (GTDB taxonomy): Bacteria > Bacteroidota > Bacteroidia > Bacteroidales > Rikenellaceae > JAVBMJ01. The sequence continues at coordinate 23,484 of JAVBMJ010000008.1, read as the reverse complement.
CCGGGGGTTATGGCGTGGGATATCGACAGCCCGGCAAGGTTGAAAGTCTTACTCGGGGCGATGAAAGTCACCGTGTTTTCGGCCAGTCGAGGCGAAACGGATGCTATGTGGGTATGCAGGTACGGTTTTTGAATAAGGTCGGAGTGTATCTCATCCGAAATAATTACAACGTTATGTTTCAAACACAATTCGCCGACCTTTTCGAGTTCCTCACGGGAGAAGACCCTCCCTGTAGGATTGTGCGGGTTGCAGAAGAGCAGGGCGCGGGCCCCGGCCAGACACCGGTCGAGTTCTTCAAAGTCGATTTCGAATCTGCCGCCTGTGAATTTCATCGGGTTGTTGACAATCCGCCGGCCGTTGGCACTGATCATGGCTGCGAACGGCGGATAGACAGGCGGCTGGATGACCACCCCGTCACCTTCGGCGGTGAGGGCCCTGATGGCGAATACGAATCCCGACACAACGCCGGGCGTAAAATCTATCCAGTGAGGCTTTATCTTCCAGTTGTTGCGTCGCTCTACCCATCCGGTGATTGACCGGTAGTACGACTCGCTCCGGACGGCATATCCGTAAACGGGGTGTTCCATCCTCGCCCGCATGGCATTTTCTACGAATGGAGCCACCGGGAAGTCCATGTCGGCTATCCACATGGGAATGATATCCGGCCGGCCGAACGTCTCCTCGCATGTGTCGTATTTGACGCAATTACTTTTTTCACGGGGGACGATTCTGTCGAAGTCGTATTTCATAATCAAAAAACTAACCGTTTTATCCTTATTCGTTGGAATGGGTTACAAAAATAACTAAAATTACCAGTACCTTTGCACGGATTTTAACATCGAATCAAGAAAATGGAAAAAAAATTCCCCTCCAGGGGAGCGCACGGCCAGGACCGTGACTTCAAAAACGAGTCGCACCCCCGCCGTGAAGGCCCGGGTAGTGATAATTCCGCATTTGTACGGGATAAGCGCACACGCATAAGCGGAGCGGGTAATTATGCTGAGAAAGTTACGCGCGAAAAACGCGAAGGCGATGCGCCCCAGGGAGAGCGCCGTTCGTTCAACCCTAATTTTTCGCGCGACAACCGTTTCGTAGGCGGTGGCAAAGATCCGGATCGCCGGGAACGCAGGCCTGTCGGCAGCAACGAAGGACGCAAGCCCTTCGAGAGGCGTCTTTCTGACGGGGATGAAAAACCGTTTGTCCGCCACTCACGTGGCGAGGGTGACGGCGAAGGACACAAGCCCTTCTTTAATAAGAAGAGTTTCGCGGGCGATACCCGGGATCGCGACCGCGGCGAAGGTGCCGGGAAACCCTTCGGGCGCACTGCGGAGCGTGGGCATGGTTCGGCTACAGGCAGGGGACCTGCAGGTAAAGGTTACGGCGATAAGCCGCGTACCGGAAAAGGGTTCGGGGAGCGCGACGGCAGGCGCGACAATGCCAAAAGTGCGGGGAAAGGCCGTGCTGCGGCTTATGATAAAGATAACTACCCGAAGTTCTCTCCCATTACGGTAGACAAGCCGGTGCGTCTGAACCGGTTCATAGCAATGTCGGGACTCTGTTCGCGCCGCGAGGCCGACGATTATATTACAGCCGGAGTGGTGACAGTCAACGGGGTTGCAGTAACAGAATTGGGTAGCAAGATCTCATCGTTGGATGAAGTACGTTTCAACGGCGAGGTGGTGCAAGGCGAGAAGAAGGTTTATCTGCTGATGAACAAACCGAAGGGCTATACGACGACGGTCGAAGACCCGCATGCGGATAAGACGGTGATGGACCTGATTCGCGGGGCGTGTACCGAGAGGATTTATCCCGTGGGCAGGCTCGACAAGAACAGTCTCGGGGTGCTGCTGTTCACCAACGACGGCGACCTGACCAAGAAGCTGACCCATCCGAGCCATATGAAGAAAAAGGTCTACCAGGTTACGCTCGACAAGCCGTTGACCCGTGCCGACCTGGATGCTATATCCGGCGGCATAGTGTTGGAAGACGGCGAGATAGCTGCCGATGGAATAGACTGGCTCGATCAGGGACGACGGGAAGTTGGAATCGAAATCCACTCAGGGCGCAACCGTATTGTAAGGCGTATTTTCGAACACCTGGGATATAACGTCCAGAAATTGGACCGGGTCTATTTCGCCGGTCTTACAAAGAAAAATCTCACGCGCGGACAATGGCGATTCCTTACGCCGGCTGAGGTGGCTATGCTTAAATCGGGGAAATACGAATAGAGTAGGGCTGATAATGCCTGCATTACGGAAAAATGTATATATTTGTCCCGTAAACCGGAAAAACAGTTTTTGAAAACAGGAATGCCCATGGCGAGATGGTTCGACAAATATATTCCTTATCTGGGCAATATATCGAAAGTGCCCGATTTTGTCTTTTCTGAAGCCGCCGGGAAGTTCAAAACTCTTGAAGGCGATGGCAACATCGATGTTTCCATTGTGGTTATAGCCTATAACGAAGAGAAGTATATCCTGCCGTGCATAATGTCGCTTTCGGATATGAAGACTCGGTATGCTACCGAAGTTATCGTAGTCAATAACAATTCCACCGACCGCACCCAGGAGATAATAGACCGCACCGGCGTCCGCACGGTATTCCAGCCCAAACAGGGACACGGGCACGCCAGGCAGGCAGGTTTGGACATCGCGCGCGGGAAGTATCACCTTTGTGCCGATTCCGATTCGCTCTATCCTCCGGCCTATGTGGATACAATGGTGAAGCACCTTAATAAAAAAGGGGTTGCGGCGGCATACTCTGTTTTCGGATTCTATGCCGACGGGCGCAATACGCAAAGGGCTCTGGAAATTTACGAATTTTTCCGTGATATTATTTTCAGGCTGCGTTCGATCAAACGCCCGGAACTTACTGTTGGCGGTGCTACGTTGGCTTTTTATACCGAACAAGGCCGTAGCGTGGGTTGGCGTCCAGATTTGAGGCGTGGTGAAGACGGCTCGATGTTGCTTGCGTTGAAAAAATATGGACGTACGGTTTTTGTGCACGACCGTAAGGCCCGTATCGCCACATCGTCCCGCAGGCTCGATGCCGACGGCTCGATGTTCGAAGTGATAACCCTGAGACTCAGGAAAGAGATGCGCCGGATTCACGAGTTGTTTTATAAAAAAACTCAATATAAAGATCGTGATGACAACCTGCAAAAGCCTTAGAACCAGGTTCTAAGAACCAGGGTTGACATATCCGGATATACAGGTAAGGGCGCCGCTTAAAAGCGGCGCCCGTACCTGTATATCCGGATATGTCTATAACATAAGTTATTGAAGTATACTTTACGCATTGCATATTCATCCTAACAATACTTCTCTTATCTTAGCGGTATTGTAACAACTGCGTGTAAAGCCTGTAATATCGCGGGTATACTTTTGCAACGTCAAAAGAATGAAAAATAGAATGAAAAGAGACCTTACACTGAAGACAATCGCCATGTACGGCGCATTCGCATTGTGTTTCCCGGCCCTTGCCACGGCCCAGACCGTGGAGCCGGAACCATCATCCTCCGAAAAACTCGAACAACGTACGCAGGCTCTCGAAGATGCCGTTGTAAAGCTCGGCAAACTGAAAGTTACGGGTTATATCCAGGCCCAGTACCAGTGGGGAGAGCAGGACGCATCGCTCAAGGTGGGCGCAATAAACGACAATCCCGAAAAATCGTACAACCGCATAGGGATCCGCCGTGGCCGGATAAAATTCGCATACGAAGAGGGCATAGCTTTAGGAGTATTCCAGTTGGACATCACCGAAAAGGGTGTCGGCATAAAGGACGCTTACCTGATGGTGAAAGACCCGTGGATGGGGACCAACTCACTCAAGGCGGGTGTTTTCGACCGTCCTTTCGGATTCGAGATAAGCTATTCATCGTCACGTCGCGAGTCGCCCGAACGCTCGACGGTATTCCAGACCCTGTTCCCCGAGGAGCGCGACCTGGGAGGGATGCTCACTCTGCAGGCATCGAAAACATCGCCGTGGAATTTCCTGAAACTCGAAGCCGGGCTCTTTGCCGGTAACGGCATCAAGCAGGAGACCGACAACCGCAAGGATTTCATCGGCCACCTTTCGGCTTCGAAAACATTGGGTAGCGAAAGCAAATTGGGCTTCGGGATGTCGTATTACAACGGCGGCGTGATACAGGGCAATGAGAATGTCTACACGATGGAAGGCAACGGGTTTGTGCTCAATAACGACGCTTCGAACAGGGGGGAATTCTCGAAACGCGAATATTTCGGCTTCGACGCCCAGTTCAACACGATGACGCTGCTGGGGATGACCCAGCTCCGCGGAGAATACCTGTGGGGCACACAGCCCGGAGGCCCACTGAGCAGCAAAAGCCCCAATACGTCGGTTATAACAATAGCCGACACCTACCTAAGGCCCTTCAGCGGCTGGTATGTGATGCTGGTGCAGGACCTGGGCCGGTCGCCGCTGTCGGCAGTGGTAAAGTACGACCGTTACGATCCTAATACCAAAGTGTCGGGCGACGAAGTGGGTCAGAACGGGACCACGGCCGTAGACCTGGCGCACAACTGCCTGGGATTTGGGTTGTTGTGGAGGGCGAGCGCGTCGATACGCATGCAGGCTTACTACGAGCTCAACCGCAACGAAAAGACCGCCAACCTCCCGGATTTCACCTCAGACATAAAGAACGACGTATTTACGCTCAGGTTGCAGTATAAATTCTAAAGCGGTATGCCCGTAACGGGGTCCGGGAGTGGATTGTAACCGGATCTTAACCTGAACGTCCGGAAGGTGTAATAACGGTAAAATATTTTTGCAGCATAAAATTACAGGAAAAGATGAAAAAGACGATTTTAACATTGGCCGCAGTCGCATGTACCATATTGGGAGTACAGGCGCAGAAGATCAAAGGTTCCGACACGATGCTCCCCCTTTCGCAGAAAGAAGCCGAGAGTTTCATGAAAGCCAACCCCTCGCAGACGGTAACGGTGACGGGTGGAGGCAGCGGTGTGGGGATTTCGGCCCTCGTGGAAGGCACTACCGACCTGGCACAGGCTTCGCGTAAGATAAAATTCGACGAAAAACAAAAGTTACAGGAGGCCGGGAAGACCGTTAAAGAGGTCGTGGCCGCATGGGATGCCCTGGCCATAGTGGTGCACCCCTCTAACAAGGTACGCAACCTTACGCGCCAACAGCTCGAAGGCATATTCACCGGCAAGATAACCAACTGGAAAGAGGTGGGAGGCGAAAATTTGAAGATCGTGCCTTACTCGCGTGAAACCTCTTCTGGCACCTACGAATTCTTCAAGGAGAGCGTTCTTAAGAACAGGAACTATATGAACGGCATTATGAGCATGCCCGCCACCGGTGCCATCATACAGTCGGTGAGTCAGACCCGTGGCGCGATAGGCTATGTCGGATTGGCTTACCTTGGCAAGGATGTTGCCGCGATTCATGTGTCGTACGACGGCGGTAAGACTTTCGTCGAGCCTTCGGTAGCCAATGCCAAGAATAAGACATACCCCATCGTGCGTCCCCTCTACTATTACTATACCACCAGTGCCGAGGCCCGCGTGAAGCCATATATCGACTACGTGCTTTCCGCTGTCGGGCAGAAGATAGTCGAGGAGACAGGATTCATCACTGTTAAATAATACCGGGTCCGGGGCTCCCCCGCCGTTTAAGCGAGGAAGTCCCGGGCCTAAACGTAACGCAACTATATAAAGTTTTATATATTTATTGATGAAACGACTCAGACGAATCGCAGAACGCATGGTCGAAGGTGTGCTTACCCTGAGCGGAGGTGTGGCGAGCCTTGCGATAGTGCTTATTGTGATATTTCTTTTCCGTGAGGGTTTCGGCCTGTTCCGCTCGCCTGAGGTGGAGAAAGGTTACGCACTGTGTGTAAATGCGGCCAACACCGTGGGCGAACTTACACCAGCACAGATCAAAAGCATATTCGACTACGAAACGACCAACTGGAGCGAATTGGGCGGAGCCGACGTGGAGATAACCCCCTTTCGTTTCGACGAAATATTCTCGCTATACACCGACGTGGAGTTGGGCGAGGATTACGCGCTGCTGCCTGCCATATTGGGCGAGACAGTGGCCGGCAACGAAGGTATAGTCGCTTTCCTGCCCGAAAGATACCTGCCCCAAGAGCAGACGGGCATGCGAGTGCTCCCCTCGCGCGAGATCAGTTTGAACGATTTTTTCGGCGGCCGCGAATGGATGCCGACGGCAACGCCCGCCCCGCAGTTCGGCGTGCTTCCCCTGGTAATGGGTACGCTGTGGGTCAGTTTTTTTGCCATCCTTATAGCACTACCCCTGGGTTTGGGTGTAGCGATATACTTGTCAGAGCTGGCAGGCGAACGGATGCGAAAGGTGCTTAAGCCCACGATAGAACTGCTGGCCGGGATTCCTTCGGTGGTCTACGGTTTTTTTGGACTGGTGGTGTTGGTGCCGCTCATACAGCGTACGCTGGGGCTGCCTGTCGGCGAGACGGCATTGGCCGGGAGTATCATACTCGCGATCATGGCCCTGCCGACAATTATAACCATTGCCGAGGATGCCATGCGAGGCACCCCGAAAGCCATGCGCGAGGCGAGCCTGGCCCTGGGGGCCACCAGGTGGCAGACTGTATACAAAGTGATAGTCCCTTACGCCTCGTCGGGGATATCGGCGGCCGTGGTGCTCGGCATAGGCCGGGCTATAGGCGAGACTATGGCGGTGCTGATGGTCACAGGCAACGCAGCGGTTATGCCCCATTCGCTGTTCGATCCGGTGCGAACCATTCCTGCCACTATAGCCGCCGAACTGGGCGAGGCACCTGCGGGCGGAGCACATTACAACGCCCTGTTTATGCTGGGCTGTATATTGTTCGCAATCACACTCATAATAAGCTTGTCGGCAGAGGCTATCTCGAAGCGGCAACTCAATAAAGGGCTATGAATAAGAAAACGTCTCAAAAAATAGCGTTCCTCACCTTCCGGCTGCTGGGGCTGTTGGTGGTGGGAGTCCTTTTCTGGATCCTCGGGTTCATCGTCTACAACGGGATAGGTGTCATCGACTGGGAGTTCCTGACCTCGGCGCCCACCGACGGGATGACTTCGGGAGGAATATTTCCGGCAATAGTCGGTACACTGTGCCTTGTGGCCGGCAGTATGATATTCGCTTTCCCGCTCGGGGTCATGGCCGGGATATATATCAACGAATATGCGGGCAACGGCTGGATAGTTAAGTTTATCCGTGTGATGACCAATAACCTCGGAAGTATCCCGTCGATAGTATTCGGTTTGTTTGGTATGGCCCTGTTCGTCAACACGATGGGCTTCGGCGACTCGATCCTGGCAGGCTCGCTGACGTTGGGGCTGCTGGTTCTGCCGCTCATAATACGCACTACCGAGGAGGCACTCAAAGCCATTCCCGACACATTCCGCACGGGCAGCCTGGCGTTGGGGGCTAGCAAATTGCAGACAGTGGGGCGCGTGGTACTGCCTATGGCTTTCCCAAATATCATAACGGGACTCATACTGTCGATAGGCAGGGTCTCGGGCGAAACCGCCCCGATACTCTTCACCGTTGCCGCCTACTTCCTCCCCAAACTGCCGTCGGGTATATTCGACCAGGTTATGGCCCTGCCCTACCACCTTTATGTCATCGCCACCAGCGGCACAGATATCGAGGCGTCGCGCCCCGTGGCTTACGGCACGGCATTGGTGCTCATAGCTATAGTTCTGGGAATGAACCTGCTGGCCACAGCCCTGAGGCGGCGTTTCGGCAAAAATGTAAAGACTAATTGACAATGATAGAAGCAAAAAATGTAGACTTTTATTACGGCGATTTTCATGCGTTGAAAAGCATCTCGATGCGCATGGAAGCTAACACAGTCACGGCTTTCATCGGCCCATCGGGGTGTGGCAAGTCGACTTTCCTGCGCCTGTTCAACCGCATGAACGACCTGATCGACCACACGCGCCTCACTGGGGAGTGCCTTATCGACGGCGAAAATATCTACGGGCGCCATGTGCTGGTCGACGACCTGCGCAAGAAGGTGGGCATGGTATTTCAAAAACCCAATCCGTTCCCCAAGTCGATATTCGAAAACGTGGCCTACGGCCTGCGGGTAAACGGCGTCCGCGACAAGGCTTTCATCGCCTCCCGTGTCGAGGAGTCGTTGCGCGACGCGGCGCTGTGGGATGAAGTGAAGGACAAACTGCGCAAGTCGGCGTTCGAACTCTCCGGGGGACAGCAGCAGCGACTGTGCATAGCCCGCGCACTGGCGATATCTCCTTCGATATTGCTGATGGACGAACCCGCCTCGGCCCTTGACCCGATATCGACGTCGAAGATCGAGGAACTGATACACAACCTCAAACAGAATTACACGATAGTGATCGTGACACACAATATGCAACAAGCGGCCCGAGTGAGCGACCATACCGGATTCTTCATGCTGGGCGAGTTGGTAGAGTATAACGAAACTAAAAAAATGTTCCTCAACCCTGCGAAAAAACAGACCCAGGACTATATCACCGGCCGCTTCGGATGACGCACTGCGTCTTCTGATATTACCTGGCTCAGGATGTATTACCCCGACAAAAACACGAAAAATGAAACATACCGAAAAAGAGCTCCTCGCACTGAAAGAGGAGGTATCCCAGATGTGGCAGTTGGTACTGTCGCAACTCGAAAAATCGAAACGGGCGTTCCTCGACAGCGATATGGAACTGGCCCGCGAGATAGCCAGCCGCGAGAAACGTGTCGACGCGTTCGAACTTAAGATAGACAGCGACTGCGAAAACTATATAGCGCTCTACAATCCCGTGGCCGTCGACCTGAGGCTGGTGTTGTCGCTGATAAAGATAAGCAGCACACTGGAACGCATAGGCGACTTCGCCGAAGGCATAGCCCGCCACATAATCGAGGAGGAGTGTGCCAAGATCGACCCCATGGTCATAGAGGAATTGCAGGTCGAAAAGATATTCGACACATTGATCTCGATGCTGTCGGACAGTTTTGTGGCGCTGGAATCGGAAAACACAAAACTTTCGGGACGCATCCTCTCCCGCGATGAGGAAGTCGACGCGATGTACGCCTCGTCACTCGATATCCTGGCGCGTTATATTCATGACAACCCGGCTATGAGCCGTTGCGGGCTGAAGATGTCGCTACTGATACGCAAATTGGAGCGCATCGGCGACCATTGCAGCAATATCGTCGAGGAAATCGTGTTTTATGTCGACGCGAAGGTGCTCAAACACGGGGGAAAATAGTAGATTTGCAATATAAATACCGGCTCCATGCGTGAAAAAATACTCATAGTCGACGACCAGAGCGATATTTGCGAGATACTCCAGTTCAACCTCGCCAGCGAAGGCTATATGGTGACTTGTGCCGCCTCGGCCGAAGAAGCGCTCGAAAAGCTGGCGGCGGACCACGGCCATTCGCTCATACTGCTCGACGTGATGATGGGCGGCATGTCGGGCTACAAAATGGCCGAATTGCTGCGTCGCGAGGGCAACGACACGCCTATCATATTTCTTACGGCCAAAGATACCGAAAACGATATGCTGACCGGGTTTTCCGTGGGCGGCGACGACTATATTTCGAAGCCTTTTTCCATAAAGGAGGTCGTGGCGCGTGTCAGGGCCGTTCTTAAGCGGCATCATCCGGTCGTGGAAACCACGCATGAGAGGTTGGTCTTCGGCACACTTTCAATAAATCCCTCCCTGAAGGAGGTGTCCGTGGGGGACGGAAAGATAACGCTGACCAAAACCGAATTCGAGATCCTGCTACTGCTGGCGTCGAATCCGTCGAAGATATTTTCGAGGGAGATGCTTATAGATACCCTCTGGAGCGACACACCGTATATCACAGAACGCACGGTGGATGTGCATATAACACGCATGCGCAAAAAACTGGGAGAATATTCACGCCTTATATCCAGCAAGTTGGGCTACGGGTACCGCTTCGATACGTCGAGCTTATAAAAACAGGTTTCAGGCAGACTCTCGGAGTCTGCCTGAAACCTGTTTTTATGAAAGATTATGAGTCAATTTTATGACGATTGCTTTGCCCGCCGACCGTGGACGTGGCGGTGCCCCACGGCAAGGGAGGCGGGTAAGGCAAGCGCAGAAAAGAACCATAAGATATTATGAAAACAGGCTTCAGGCAGACTCTTAACTTCAAACAACGCCTCATGGTGTGGTTCGTGGCGATATTTGCCGTTTTCACCATAGGGGTCGTCGTGCTCGAACAGTCGCGCGAACGCCAACAGAAGACGGTGGCGCTCGAAGGCGAGTTGGATATTTATGCCGATATAGCCGATGCCGCCCTCCATGGCGGAGATCCGCACGGGGTGCTCGATAGTGTGATGGCGCTTTTTCCCGGCAACCTGCGCCTTACGCTGGTGAGCGATAAGGGCAAAGTGCTCTATGATAATCCGGTTAATGCCGTCGATAACCACGCTTCGAGGCCAGAAATAGAGCAGGCGCGTGCGAAAGGCACCGGAACATCGATAAGGCTGTCGGCATCCAACAACCACGAATATATCTACTACGCCAAGCGTTTCGGGGATCACTACTTACGCGTGGCGTTGCCCTACGATGTAGGGGTGCGCAATGTGCTTAAACCCGACAAGCTGTTTTTGTATTATACCGCTGTGCTTTTTGCAGCCATATTGCTGTTGGTCAATTATGTGGCCGGGCGTTTCGGTAAGTCTATAGGGCAACTCCACAGCTTTGCCCTGGCCACCGAGGACGAAGATACGAATCTACCCGCCACTAAGTTCCCCGACGACGAATTGGGTGAGATAGGGGCGAAGATAGCCAGCCACTACCGTCAATTGACGGAAAGCAAAAAGGCCATTGCCCGCGAAAGGGAAAAGTTGCTGCAACACGTCCACAGCTCCGAAGAGGGAATATGCTTCTTCTCGCCCGGACGCAAGGTGGAGTTTTGCAACGGCCTCTTCATCCAGTATCTCAACATTATCTCCGACCGCTTGCCGGGCGATCCCGAAGCGGCACTCTCCGAGCCCGCATTCGAAAATATCATCCCCCGCAAGTGCGATGGCGGTGGCAACGATGATGCGGGTTACCGCGAAATCAAAGTCGCCCGCCACGGGAAACATTTTGCCGTCAGGGTCAACTCGTTCGAAGACGGCGGGTTCGAAATAATCGTTAACGACATCACTTCACAGGAAAAAACGCGCCTGCTGAAACAGGAGATGACAGGCAACATCGCCCACGAACTGCGTACCCCCGTGACCACGATCCGCGGAGATCTCGAAACCGTGTTGGAACAGCCGCTCGATACCTCGCGGCAGCACCAGTTCATCTCTAAAGCATATGGGCAAACGGTGGTCCTCAGCGAGTTGATCCGCGACATGAGCCTGATAACCAAAATAGAAGAAGCGCCGCAAGCATTCACCCTGGAGATGGTGGGGATACGGGGGCTGCTCGACGGATTATTCGCCGACCTCGAACCGCAGTTGCGAGCCAACAACATCGAAGTGCAGTGCCGTGTCGGGAACAATGTGACAGTGAAAGGCAACCGCCACCTGCTATATTCCATCTTTCGCAACCTGACCGACAATGCGATACGTTATGCCGGGTCCGGAGTGACGATAAGCGTGGGCGTATATAACGAAGATTCGGAATTCTACTATTTCTCATTTTCCGATACCGGCACCGGCATTCCCGACGAGAAACACCTCGGGCGCATCTTCGAACGCTTCTACCGCGTCGGCGAAGGACGCACCCGCGACACCGGCGGCTCAGGACTCGGACTCTCCATCGTACGTAACGCCGTCGCATTCCACCGTGGCACCATAACCGCGAAAAACGCCCCCTCCGGCGGCCTCGAATTCCTGTTCAAACTCCCTAAAAAGTAACCCCCCGGAGATATAACTTTATTACACGGTCTTCGACTGCGACTTTTTTCGAAAAAGTCGCCCAAAAAACTTCAATCATTACTTTGTTCCGAACCTATAGCATTCTAAATTAGAGAGGTCATGAAAATCAAATATTTTCATGACCTCTCTAATTTAGAATGCTTCAGATTCAGAGCAAGATCGGGATTAAAAGTTGTTGGTGCCGCTTTTTGAAAAAAGCGGCGGTTGGGAACTGTGCAACAAGTTATATCTCCGGGGGTTACTTTTCGATAGCTGCGATACCGGGGAGGCCTTTGCCTTCCATGTATTCGAGCAGTGCTCCACCGCCTGTGGAGACGTAGCTTACCTTGTCGGCCAGGCCGAATTTATTGATGCAGGCCACTGAGTCGCCGCCGCCGATGAGCGAGTATGCGCCTTTAGAGGTGGCCTGAGCGATGGCTTCGGCCACGGCACGCGATCCGCCCTCGAACTGCGGCTGTTCGAATACTCCCACCGGGCCGTTCCACAGAATGGTCTTGGCGGTGAGGATATGTTCGCGGAAATACTCCATCGTTTCGGGGCCTACGTCCAGGCCTTCCCAGCCTTGGGGGATATCGTTGGATGGATAAAGCGCCGTCTCTACCAGCTCGCCTTTCTTGAAACTGTCGAATGCGGTGTCGGGGCCGCACAGCGCGTCGGAAGCGAACAGTATTTTGATACCTTTCTCTTTAGCCTTAGCCAATATGGCATGTGCTGTTTCGAACTGGTCGGGTTCGCAGATCGAACTACCCACATTGCCCCCCTGTGCTGCCATGAACGTGTAGGTCATACCTCCGCCGATGATAAGGCTGTCGACCGTGTCGAGCAACTTGTCGATGATGGTGATCTTCGACGAAACTTTCGATCCGCCAAGGATGGCCAGGAAAGGTTTCTGGGCATGGTTCATCACTCCGTCGATAGCTTTCAACTCGCCTTCGATAACGTAACCGAACATCTTGTCGTTAGGGAAATAGTCGGCTATCAGGGCTGTGGAAGCGTGTGCGCGGTGGGCCGTGCCGAACGCATCGTTGATATAGCAGTCGGCATACGAAGCGAGTTTTTTGACAAAATCCTTCTGACTGGCTTTTACCTCCTTTTTAGCTGCGTCTTTCACATCGTCGGGAGCGTCTTTGGCTATGCCGCGCGGTTTGCCCTCCTCCTCGGCATAGAAACGGAGGTTTTCGAGCAATATGACCTGACCGGGCTTCAGCGCAGCGCTCATTTCGGCAGCCTCGGCTCCCATGCAGTCGCCCGCAAACTCCACCTTGACTCCCAGATTCTTCTCGATGGTCGGGATTACGTTCTTGAGCGAGAGTGCATCGGTGATTCCCTTTTCGGGACGGCCGAGGTGCGACATAAGGATCACGCTGCCGCCGCCGGCCAATACTTTTTTGATCGTGGGGATCGCCGCGCGGATACGGGTATCGTCGGTAACTTCCAGTTTTTCGTTCAAAGGCACGTTAAAGTCGACACGGATTATCGCGCGCTTGCCTTTAAAATCGTAAGTTTCAATTGATTTCATCGCAATTATCGTATTTTTTAAGAAATTTAAGAATCTCCAACCGGCCTCCAAAGGTACGCATTTTGCCAATAAATCGGAACACGGGGGTAGGAAATATTATTTAAAAATTTTAACTTTGTTACTTTATAAGGGACTTTTAAATCAAATCGTAAACCGCATAACGCTATGTACGGCAAAATGAAAGAATTCCTTGAAAAGGAAATTGCAGCTATCCGCGAAGCAGGGCTTTACAAAGATGAGCGGGTGATCGAATCGGCCCAACAGGCCGAAATAGAGGTCGGAGGACGTAAATGTCTAAATTTTTGCGCAAACAACTACCTCGGCCTGTCGAATCATCCGCGATTGGTGGAGGCCGCCAAACAGGCAATGGACACGCGCGGGTACGGCATGTCGTCGGTGAGGTTCATATGCGGCACGCAGGATATCCACAAGCAATTAGAAGCGGCCATATCCGACTATTTCGGCACTGAGGATACGATCCTTTATGCGGCTTGTTTCGATGCCAACGGCGGGATTTTTGAGCCGCTGTTCACCGAGGAGGACGCCATAATATCCGATGCGCTCAACCATGCCTCGATCATCGACGGGGTGCGCCTTTCGAAAGCCGTGCGCTACCGTTACGCCAACGCCGATATGGATGAACTGGAAAACGCGCTCAAACTGGCACAGGCACAGCGCTTCCGGGTAATCGTCACCGACGGGGTGTTCTCGATGGACGGCAACGTGGCCCCGATGGACAGGATATGTGCGTTGGCCGAAAAATACGACGCCCTGGTTATGGTCGACGAGTGCCATTCGGCGGGGGTCGTGGGTCCTACGGGGCGGGGCGTTACGGAGCTTTATCCTCTGCGCGGACAGGTCGACATCATCACAGGAACTCTGGGTAAGGCTTTCGGCGGAGCGATAGGTGGATTCACCACGGGCCGCCGCGAGATAGTGGAGTTATTGAGACAGCGTTCGCGCCCATATCTCTTCTCGAACTCGATCCCGCCAGCGGTGGTGGGGGCGGGACTGGAGGTATTCAGGATGCTCGGGGAATCTAATGAACTGCACGACAGATTGGTGGCAAATGTAGACCATTTCCGGTCGCGTATGCAGTCGGCGGGTTTCGACCTCAAGCCCACTCAGTCGGCCATCTGTGCAGTGATGCTCTACGATGCGCCCCTGTCACAGAAATTCGCCGCCGAACTTTTGAACGAGGGGATTTATGTTACCGGATTCTACTACCCGGTGGTGCCCAAGGGTCAGGCCCGCATTCGTGTGCAGGTTTCGGCGGGCCACACCACGGCCCAACTCGACGCATGCGCCGACGCCTTTATAAAGGTGGGCCGGAGCCTGGGGGTGATCAAATAGGGTGTATAAATGCCGTGATATGTACCGCACAGGACCGGGATTTCGTAGCGGTAGCCTCGATATAAAACCGGCGGGTTCCTCCCGGGGCACACGTCAAAATGACTCGACGACGATGACGAAGGTAGTTATAGATGCCATAGACCGCAAGATATTGCAGTACCTTGTGAAGAACGCGCGTATGCCTTTTCTGGAAATTGCACGGGAGTGTGGAATTTCGGGTGCGGCAATACACCAAAGGGTTAAAAAACTGGATGACGCGGGCATCATACTCGGCTCGCAGATAGTGGTCGACCCCAAGAATCTGGGGTTCGACGTTTGTGCGATCATTGGGATAGCCCTTTCGGACCCGGCGCTCAATATGACCACGGTGCAGGATTTGAAAAATATCCCTGAGATAGTGGAGTGCCATTTTATTACGGGGAAGTTCAATATCCTTATAAAGTTGTATTGCTCCGATAACGAACACCTGATGCACACTATTTTCGACAGGGTCCTGAAAATACAGGGTATTTCGCAAACCGAGACGTTCATCTCGTTGAGCGAGGCTTTTTCGCGTCCGGTATATATGGAGGGGCTCGAAATACACGAGTGAAATGGGCAAAGTCAGAATAACCCGGGAGTTCTCGTTCGAAATGGCCCATACGCTGGAGGGTTACGACGGCGCATGCAGCCAGATACACGGCCATTCATACAGGATGGCGGTGACACTTTGCGGGAAGGTGTGCGACGACGGGTCGAACCCTAAATACGGGATGGTGATGGATTTCGGCGAACTGAAACGGCTTGTCAACGAGGCGGTAGTGGATCGCTACGATCATACGCTGATGATACGCATTACCCCCGGTAATGAATCCCTGCGCGAAATGTTGCGCCGTTCGTTCGAGCGTGTGGAAGAAGTCGATTACCAGCCCACATGCGAAAATCTTGTAGTCAGGTTTGCGGCTGCCATTCGTCCCCTACTGCCGCAGGGAGTCGCACTCGTGTCGTTGAAACTTCACGAGACAGCCAACTCCTACGCCGAATGGGTAGAATAGTGTTATCGCGGTGGAATTCGTTAAATAGAACCCTGTTCGCCTCATCCCACCGCGAATAATCATCGGCAAACAGATATAAAATAATCCCGCTAACAGATTCAAACAACGTCTGAAATATTATGGGCAGTAAGCCACCTTGACGTGGCTTACTGCCCATAATATTATCATATGTGCCGGGAGTTATTTCCTTATAGTATATGAATATCCGAGCATTACGGTTCCTGCTCCGATACGGTTTTGGCCGTTTGCATCATTTTTTTGGATTTTTATGAACCCATAGTTGCCACCGCCTTCGATGAAGACACTGTGTTTCATAGCATGGCCGAAGTTGTAGGATATACCGGCCGCGCCGATGAATCCGAAATTAAAGCGTTTTATCTCGTCGTTGAGGTCTTGCGTACTGTCAAAACTGGTAGGGCTGCCCATTCCGCCCAGGAATGCAGTCAACGCCGCTTGTGCCACCTGGTCGGTTACTCCGGCCATAGCTGGAGCAAGCATTGGTATTACCGAGGTCTGGAATGCCGCTCCGAGCGACTGGGTGTGGGCCGCGTCGAGGTATACCTGGCTGCTGCCGCTCATTTCACGCTCGGCGTCGAACATATACGACCCGAACAAACCGGCCTGCACATAAACCCTCCACGGAGAGTTTGCCGAAAAATTCCATCCAAACCTGGCCTGCACGGGCAACATCAGGTAGTTGAAACGGGCAACGCTATTGTAATCGGCATAGAGATATTCCGGCATTTGTCCCTGCATCCCTGTGAAGGCGGCGTTGAGCGCCTGTCCGAATGTCTGGAGCTGTTGTGCTCCGGGAGCACTGGCCTGCCCCACTGTGGCCACCATCTGTGCAAACCCCGCCTGCAAACCGCCCTGCAGTCCCGAAATATATTTGTCGGTCGGCATTGCCTGATTGCCGTTCTTTTTACCTCCCTGCCCGCTGTATTCGAGTCCGGTAACGAGCGAAAAAGTCGGGGTGAACTTAACTTCGGCGAAAACGCCGGCACCCCACGCCATACGCGATGAATATCCCTCGCTCAAAGGGGTCTTCTTGCCCCCAGGCGTTATGTTCGGAATGTTCAATCCTCCCTTTACCCCAACGGCCACATCCTGCGCCGCAACATTCATCGCAACGGCTGCCGCAATAAAAGTTAAAATAATTGCTCTTTTTTTCATTCTGTCAATTTTTGATTGTCCCAATAGCCCGCAAAAACCGGACCGTGATCACCCATAACGCATAGCCGCATGTCGATCTACCAGGGCCAATATCACGCAGATAAACTTTAAGCCGCCATTCTCGGGCAAGTCAAAAATAACAAAACTATCGTGAAAACAAAATGAATCCGCATTTTTCCCATATCCCGTGGCGGCAACCCGGTTACCCGTCCAACCCGGCCACGGCACCCGGCCCTGCCATCGCCAGTTTAACCATACGTCCAACCAGTTCCAGTGGGACGGGCTGCGAATAGGGGAACTGCACGGCACCCTTGCTCGTAACATAGGGCTTCAACTCGTCGCTGAAAACAAGGATGGGTCCGGGGCCAGGATAGAATCCCAGGTGATGTTTATTGGCCGCGAAGTGGACCCGACGCGAACCCCTGAAAAACGTAGGCATGCCCCAATTTATCTTCTCTTCGAGATCAGGAACGGCGGCATGTATCGCCGTACGCATACCCTCCATGATATGCCTTATTTCTTCGGGAAATCCTGCTATGTAGCCGTCTACGGCTGTGGAGACTTTTTCCATACGAATCAAAAAAAAGCTTCCACCGAAGCGGAAGCATAGGAATTAACCTTCGGCATGTAGCCTTATTGTGATAAGATGTAGAAGATCTTATGGTGCAAATATACTAAAATATTTTGTTTTCCAAATTTTTTGTAATAATTTTACGAACAGCTACAAACCCAGGAGTTTATCGCGTCAACAGCCTTCACGGTCCCGGCATCAGTTGTTTGCTAAAGCAACGGAATAAAGGAGCCGCGGGTTTGTGTTGCCGGATAAGCTCCTGTTTCATATAGAATGCTATTATTATGGATAAAGTATTGGGACTCGATCTGGGCACCAACAGCCTGGGATGGGCCGTAGTCGAAGAAACAGGCGACGGATACCGCCTGCTGGAACACGGGGTGGATATCTTCCAGGAAGGAGTGAAGATCGAAAAAGGCAACGAATCGTCGAAAGCGGCCGAACGCACCTCGTTCCGCTTGGCACGCCGGAGGCTGATGCGTCGCAAACTGCGTAAAATAGAGACGTTGAAGGTGCTGTCCGACAACAGGCTGTGCCCTCCGCTGTCTTGGCAAAGCCTAAAGGCATGGAAACAGCAGGGCCGCTACCCTATGTTCGACGAGTTCCTGGCCTGGCAACGCACCGGTGGCGACAATAACCCCTACTTTTGCCGTCACGCCGCCCTGAACGGCAAACTCGACCTCGAAAAAGAGAGCGGCCGCCACCTGTTGGGACGGGCCATGTACCACATGGCGCAGCGGCGTGGGTTTTTGAGCAACCGTCTCGAAAAAACCAGAGAGAGCGACGGGGCGGTAAAGGAAGGTATCAGTGCCCTGAATGCCGAAATGGAGGAAGCGGGATGCCTTTTTCTGGGCGAGTTTTTCCATTACTGCTATGAAAAAGGCGACAAAATACGCACGCGCTACACCTCGCGCAAAGAGCACTACAAGGCTGAGTTCGACGAAATATGCCGTGTGCAGGAACTCCCGGCCGAGTTGAAGCAAGACCTCGAAAGAGCCATATTTTTCCAGCGTCCGCTCCGCTCACAGAGGGGGATGGTGGGTAAATGTACGTTCGAAAAGAGCAAAAGCCGCTGCCCGGCGTCGCACCCGCGTTTTGAGGAGTACCGCATGCTGGGTTTCATCAACAACATAAGGATACAGACCCCGCAGGACGACAGCCTCAGGCCGCTTACGAAAGCGGAAAAGGATGCGATCATACCGCTGTTCCTGCGTAAAAGTAAAAAACAGTTCGACTTTGAAGATATCGCCAAAAAACTGGCCGGGAAAGATAATTACGCCTACTACAAATCACGCGATACGAGGCCTTATCTATTCAATTACCGCAAGGATACTTCGGTATCCGGGTGTCCCGTGACAGCCCAACTAATTGATGTTTTCGGCGACGACTGGCAGGAAGCCATAGCCGGACGGTACACCGCCCGCGAGATGAAGACCGGAACAAAGAGTCACGACCAAATGGTAGATGACGTGTGGCACGCACTGTTTTTCTTCAAAGACGACGAAAAACTCAAAAATTTTGCCATCGAAAAACTCCTGTGCAATGACGAGAAGGCAACGAAGTTCGCCGGCATCGAACTGTCTCAGGAGTATGCCTCATTGAGCCTTAACGCTATCGGCAAGATCCTGCCGTTCCTGCGCGAGGGACTATTGTATTCCCACGCAGTATTCTTGGCCAACATGGGTAAGGTGGTGCCGGCCGGAGTGTGGAATGAGTCGGCGAGCCGGAGCCTGATCACACGCGAAGTGATGTCGATAGTGGACAATTTTTCGAAAGACGACCTCAGGGCGGGAAACACGATAGAAAAACTGATCGGGGAATTCATGCTCAATAACTTCGGGATAGAAACAGAAACACTTAAAAAGGTGTTGTACCACCCGTCGATGATCGATGACTATCCCGAGGTACGTCCCGACAAGCGGGGCGAAGTGAGGCTCGGATCACCCCGTACGGACGCCGTGCGCAATCCGATGGCCATGCGGTCGCTATTCCGCCTGCGCAAACTGGTCAACACACTCCTTGCCGAAGGTAAGATAGACCGCGGGGCAAAGATACGCATCGAGTTCGCCCGCGGCCTCAACGACGCCAACATGCGCCGAGCAATAGAGCTCTACCAACGCGAAAGGGAAACCGAGCGTAAAAAATATCGCGACGAGATCAAGAAACTCTATTTCGAAGAAACGGGCTGCCATATTGAACCCACAGATACCGATATCCTCAAGTTCCAACTCCGCGAGGAACAGGGAGGGATATGCCCCTACACCGGCCGAAATATCGGCATAAGTCAATTCATAGGCGCCAATCCGGAGTTCGACATAGAACATACGATCCCGCTCAGCGCTGGCGGCGACAATTCACAGATGAACAAGACATTATGTGAAAGTGAATTCAACAGAAAGGTGAAAAGGGAGAAAATCCCATCGGAGTTGGCCGGCCACAGCGATATACTCGTAAGGATCGAGCCGTGGAAAGAGCGTTACGAAGGGTTGCGCAAACAGATAAGTACCACCAAGAAGCAATCCACATCCTCGAAGGAGCAGAAAGACCGGGTCATACAAAAACGCCGCAAACTGCAGATGGAATACGACTACTGGCATGGCAAATACCGCCGGTTCACTATGCCCGAGGTCCCCGAAGGCTTCCGCAACAGCCAGGGCGTGGACATAGGCATAATATCCAAATACGCCCGGCTATATCTGAAATCGGTATTCCCGGCCACTTATGTCGTCAAAGGTATAACCACCGCCGAGTTCCGCAAGATGTGGGGGTTGCAGGATCAGTACGAGAAAAAAGAGCGTGCCAACCACATACACCATTGTATCGACGCCATCACCATCGCGTGTATAGGCCCGAGTCAATATGGCGAAATGGCGCACGAATTCTACCGCGACATGGAACACTACCGGTGGCAACGCAACTGCGAAAAGCCCCGGTTCGCAAAGCCGTGGCCCACATTTACAGAAGATGTGATGGCTATAGAGCAGGAACTGCTGGTGTCGCACCACACTCCTGACAAGATGCCGCGCCAGACCTGTAAAACCGTACGCGTCAGAGGGCGCATACAAAAAGGCGCCGACGGCAAACCGCTCTACGCGCAGGGCGACTCGGTTCGCGGCTCATTGCATCAGGACACCGTTTACGGCGCCATTCTGCGTGAAGGCGAGGTGCGGCATGTGGTGCGCAAAGCGCTGGGTAATCTAAAGGAAGCCGATATCGACAAAATTGTCGACGAGGCGGTACGCGAAAAGGTCAAGGCCGCCATCGCTGCGAAAGGATTCAAGCCGGCAATGGCAGAACCGGTGTGGATGAACGAAGAAAAAGGCATACAGATCAAAAAAGTGAGATGTTACACCCCGACAGTCACCTCGCCGATATGCCTGAAAGAGCATCGCGACATTTCGCGCCACGAACACAAGAGGCACCTTCGTGTGGTCAATGACGGCAACTACATGATGGCCGTCTATGAGGGTACAGACGCCAGGGGTAAGGTGAAACGCGACTTCGAAATGGTAAATAATCTCGATGCGGCACGCTACTTCAAATCGAGCAGCGACCGTGAGGCGTTTCCGGAACTCATTCCCGGGAGTAAAAAGGGATTACCCCTAAAATTCGCACTCAAAACGGGAACAATGGTAATTTTCTGGGCAAACAGCCCCGAAGAACTATATGAACTCGACAAGCGCGAACTCCGTAAAAGGCTCTATAAAGTCACTAAGATGAGCAAGGACGGCCGGGCTACATTCAAATTCCACCAGGAATCGCGCAATGACGAGATGCTGAAATCGGACTACGAAAAAATGCACAACAAAACGGCCCCCGGAACTCTTACCTCGGGAGTATCGGCTGTAGATTTCAACACTCCGGCCCCTAAATTGTGCATCACCTCCGGCAATTTCAACATGATGGTCGAAGGCTACGATTTCAAACTGACCGTGACGGGCGAAATAAGATTCAACCGGGATTAAGAAACTGCCAACATCACTGGAACATGTTAAAACGCGCATTGTTTTTTACCACTCCGGTCAAACTGTCGCTGCGCGACGGGCAGTTGGTATTTTGCGTCAGGGAGGCTCCCGGCGAGAAACGCACGGTGCCGGTGGAAGACATAGGTTATGTCGTACTGGAACACCCTATGATCGACATAACACTTCCGTTGCTCGGCGCCCTGGCTGAAAACAACGTGGCCGTCATTTTTTGCAACGACCAACACATGCCATGTTCGATGTTGATGAACCTCGAATCAAACTCCACGCAGGGCGAGACATTCCGCGCACAGTTGGAGGCGAGCGAACCGCTGAAAAAGAACCTATGGAAACAAACCGTCGAAGCCAAGATCAGGAATCAGGCCCGGCTGCTGGGTTCACTCGGTCTGGACGGGGATCGCCTGAAACCACTTTACATGAACGTCAAAAGCGGCGATACCGACAACCGCGAGGGTGTCGCCGCCAAACTCTACTGGAGCATGTTGCTGGGAGGCGACTTCGTTAGGGAACGTGAAGGAGCACCCCCCAACAACCTGCTCAACTACGGTTACACGATACTTCGCGCCGCCGTGGCCCGCGCATTGATGGGATCCGGCCTGTTACCCGCCCTCGGTATTTTCCACCGCAACCGCTACAACACATTCCCGTTGGCAGACGACATAATGGAGGCCTACAGGCCGTTCGTCGACCGCATTGTCTGGCAATTGCACTTCAGCGGTGAAGCCGAGCTCACAAAGGATACAAAAGGGGCGTTGTTCCGGGTATTGTTTGCCGATGCGGCTTTCGGCAAAGTTACGCGCCCGCTCGATGTGGGACTGTCGATAACCACTGCTTCGCTCGCAAAATGCTTCACGGGTAAATGCAAGCAAATAGCTTATCCGCTACTGGAATAACCCCTGAATATTCCGGCGCTGCCAACAACAGACCCATGCCTAACAGCCAAAGGCAACAATGGCATCAAAAATAGAGTAGGTGATGAGTGAAGTCAGACTAAATGCCTATCATATCATGTGGTTGTTTGTATTTTTCGACCTGCCTACGACGACCAAGGCCGAACGCGGGCATGCCGCCAGGTTCCGCACTTCGCTCGAAAAAGATGGATTCACGATGATGCAATACTCGGTTTATATCCGGTACTGTGCCTCACGCGAAAGCATGGAGGTGCATATAAAGCGGGTGAGGAGTATGATTCCGGCCAGCGGCCAGGTAAGCATACTGTCGATAACCGATAAACAATACAGCGAAATAATAAATTATTGGGGCCGGATCGAGAGATCTAAACCTCAGATTCCGCAACAGTTGGAGTTTTTCTGATATTGGCTTTCTCCTCCCGCAGGCCGGGGAGAGACAGCCCGCCTGATACCATTGCAAGTAATGAAGTTGTAAATAACTACCATTTCTTACAGCAGACTGAACTACAAAATGGAGACCTAAGAAACTGTCTGATTTTCCTATGTAAATATGGTGAAAGCCGGGGCAGAGCGTTGAACTTGGTTGAGAACTACGTCCGAGGCGCCTTCCATATTATGTAAAAACACGTCGATCTTCAGGTAAGCGCGTTGTGATTTGATGTAGAAAGGACTAAGGTACAACAAAGAGAAAAATGGACTGTATCCGTACGTAACGGGGGTATTATGGTGACCCGATTTATGTGTATACTTGAAAACTGGATCGGGATTTAGCTACCTGCCAAACCCCGATCCAAGTTACCGTCTACACAAAATTTAGGACAGTCCCGCCAATTTATAGCTATCTTCGAAGACAGGGCCGGGGCGTAACCGCTCCAGCCCCGCTATCGTTTACACAACCTTTTTATTATAATCGGTATAATGGTCAAAAACAGCTGATGAAATAGCTGTAATTATCTGGACATACGCCTATTATAGACAGTTCGATGAAACCTATTTCATTAAACTCTGTAAAATTCATTAACAAAACAGCGCAAAACCTACTCCGAGCACCGT
>JAVBMJ010000023.1:0-14936 GCA_031552535.1 Rikenellaceae bacterium | reverse complement strand
GGTATAATGGACAAAATGGGCTGATAAAACAGCTGTAAGTCTTTTATTACACGTGCGCTATCAATGGTTTGATGAAACGCATTTCATTAAACATTACCAAATTCATTAATAACAAAACGCAAAACCTACTCCGGGCACCGTGGGAGGGCACAGAGTAGGTTTTGCGAAAAATGAGAATCAGTCCATTTTGGCCACATTACCCTAAAAGGCAGTCTGATTTCCCTGTGTAAACATAGTGTAAGTTGAGCGCGGAGCGTCGAACTTGTTCGAGAACTCTGTCGGGGCGCATCCAATGGCGTAGAATGAAACTCTGAACGCACAAGGGGTTGTATTATCCTGTTTATAAAGCAAACCCGATGGAGATAAACCGTAACACCTCGTGGAGTGACGCTTGCCAGTACTCCCAGTTATGCGCCCCGTCGCGTATGCGGAACTGCAGGGGAATCTGCTTGTGTTTCATCAATATGAATAGCTCGACGTTGCCCTGTGCGAGGAAATCGTCGTCGCCGCAGTCGATATACCAGCGCACCGTGCGCACCGATTCGAGCCTCGCGCTGTCGGCCTTCCGTATATACTCCTGCGGATTGTTCTCCCGGGCCGATTTTCGGAATTGCCTTACATCGTCCGTATCGCCGTCGGGGAAATTACCCACCAACCCGCTCATGGGACAGGCCGACGAAAATAGTCCGGGATGGTGCAACGCGTAAACCATCGTGCCGCCACCGCCCATCGAGAGACCCGAAATGGCCCTGTATCTGCGGTCGGCTTTAATCCGATAGGTTTTTTCGATGTGCGGCATCAGCTCTTTGAAAAAGTGGTCTTCATACGCCCATCCCTCCTGGTTGAAATACCCCATGTTTTTGCCCGCGAAATTCTCCCCCTCGCCGCGGGCATCGGGCATCACGATTATCAACGGCAGCGCCATACCCTCCATGATGAGTTTGTCGGCGATCCTTTTCACGTTGCCTTTCTCCACCCAGTCGCTGTGCGTGCCCCATGCGCCGTGAAGCAGGTATAGGACCGGGTAATCGATCCCCGACGTGTCGTAACCCGCGGGCAGGTATACGCTGTACTCTTTGCCGGTGCCGAGTATGACGCTACTCACACTCCCCGTCACCACGCTGCTCTTCTTTTCAAGCCCGCCCTGTGCAAAACACGACGCCGCAAAGAACACTGCAACGAGCGTCGATACTGTTAAGTTTCTCATGGCTTTTTCTATTTTATGTGCGACACAGCCCCCTTTCGGATCTGGCAGGGCAGGCCGTAAGCAATCCTGTACACCCCTGCTGCAGGCTTGTCCGGCATTTATTCCGAGGCAGTCCACGTAGTAGCACACCGGTTGCACTCCTTTAAGTAGGTTGTAACCGACACCCTCCTTGTGCTTTGCTTTTTGGTTTTATGCCCGTCGGAATGGGTGGTGGTAGTGGTCGTGATCTCGTCGTATTCCGAAGTCTTTGAGTCGACGACGGTGTAATCTCCTACTGCGTGGCATTTCCAGTACGGACAACGCTCGTTGGTAACCTTGCGGCAGAATATCGTCCAGGCGGTGATTCCCAGCCCCAGAATATAAAACCCTACGATTACGCTCCAGTAAGTGTTGTGGTCCATCGGGGGCATCGAGAGCATTCTAATGCCGCCGAATAAGAAATATATCAGCGTCACGCCTACGATCAGCCACTTGCAGATCCAGTTGGGTATAAATTTTATGCGTACCACGAGCCAGTAGACAGCATACGCCGGAACCATCACCCAAAGCATCAGCCCTGCGATATAGATGAGTATGACCAGTATCTCCGTGAACAAATTCCTGCCGCTCCAGTTGCAAAGGTTCCACATCATCTTGTACACTCCGCCGGGGAGAAACTTCTCGGGCATAACCTCGGCCGACCTGGTCCAGCCCTCGTTCCCGGCGGCATCGCGCAACTTCATGTATTCTCCCGATACCTCCAGCGGTATCATTCTTCCGCCAGGTCTTACCATTGAGGCCGATTCCAGCACATCGTCGCCCGATGTGTTGCGCTTATGGGTCGCGTTGTCGACATCCTTGATATTTTTGTCGAGAAAGACCTTTCGGCGGTAACTCGATACCATATTGTACATCTGCGGCAACAGGCACTCCTCATCCACGTACCCGGTGCTGTCGCGGTCGCTTCTCACCGAAAACGTGTACCTCCCGATATGTTCGACATGGAGAATACTTCCGGCCTTAATGTCGTGGATGTAGTTCTCTTTGCCGGATTCTGTGTCTGGATTGGACGCGCCATAAACCGAGGAACTCAGGTGGCAATTTCGTGCCGCAATCAGGGCTTCCTGGGATTCGCTCACCGCGCTGCGCTCCAACTCCACTACGGTCGAGTCGGGGAGCTCCACTTTCAGCCTCTTCTTACCTACTTCCCGCAGGCGGAATCCTTCGCCGGTCACACCTTCGTAAATGATGGTGCGTCCGTCCTTAAATGAGTGATGCTCTTTGAGATGCACCTTATCCTGCGCCTGGGCCGCACTTGCGGCGAGGAGTACGCACAACAGGATGATACCGGACAGATAGCTATTTGTTTTCATGGGCAGGGGTTTTGTCTGAGAAACTGTTTAAAAATATTAATCTTGTTCTTTTCCTGCTGTTTGCCGCGCTTTTTCGCGGTGGAATTCGTTAAATAGGAGCCGCTATTCGCCTCATTCCTCCACAAAAAATCATCGACAAACAGATGTAAAATAACTTCGGTAATATTTTTAAACAGTTTCTGAAACAAATATAACGTTTTTATTTAGAAACTAACTGTTTAAACAGTTCCTAAAGAGGTTTCTTAAAATGGTTTTGGCATTCGTCCCAATGCCGGGTCGCGGTCGGGCTGGTCCATGAATTTGGCAAGCCCTCCCTCGGCCGTCTCTTTGTAGAGGCTTGGCAGGTCGCGTCCCGTGTGCCGCATCACCTCTACCACTTTGTCGAAACTGACGCGGTGCTTGCCGTCGGAGAAGGCGGCGTAAGCGTTCGAATCGAGAGCCCGTGCCGCGGCAAACGCATTGCGCTCGATGCACGGGATCTGCACCAGCCCGCACACCGGATCGCACGTCAGGCCCAGGTGGTGCTCAAGACCCATCTCCGCCGCATACTCTATCTGTGCCGGTGAACCCCCGAAGAGTTGCGAAGCCGCTGCTGCCGCCATAGCGCATGCAACGCCCACCTCGCCCTGGCATCCCACCTCGGCACCCGAGATCGAGGCGTTGGTACGCACCACGTTGCCGAAGAGCCCGGCGGTTCCTATAGCCCTGAGTATCCGGCTTTCACGGAATTCGCGCGACTCGCGCAGATAATAAAGCACCGACGGCAGAATACCGCTCGACCCGCATGTCGGCGCTGTGACGATCTCGCCGCCTGCGGCGTTCTCCTCCGACACAGCCAGCGCGTAGGCATAGAGGAATCCGCGGCTGCGGGTTGTGCCCGAGTAGCCTTTGGCACGGATCAGATAGTCCGAAGCCTTGCGACGCAGGCCCAGTCCTCCCGGCAGGACGCCTTCATTTTCGAGACCGCGCAGTATCGACGCCTGCATCACGCGCCACACCTCGGCCAGATAGTCCCATATCTCCTTCCCCTCGCACTGCTCCACGTATTCCCAGAATGAGCATCCCGTATGTTCACACCAGTTCAGTATCTCCTCTATCGACGAGATGGGGTATATCTCCTGCTCCATCTGCACATCTTCGGGGCCTTCGCTGAGCGACCCGCCGCCGATACTGTAAACCGTCCACCGGTCTTCCTCCCGGCCCGACTGGTCCAGCGCCTCGAACAGCATGCCGTTGGTATGGAAGTCGGGCACCACCTCCGGGCGCCACACGATCTCCACCGGTCCGCGTGCCTGGAGCACCCCGGCAATAGCCTTGTCGGTCATGTGGCCGCGCCCCGTAGCGGCAAGACTGCCGTAAAGGGTCACCCTGAACGCCGCCGCTCCGGGGTTACGCTCATAAAATTTCTCTGCCGCCCTCTTAGGCCCCATCGTGTGGCTGCTCGAAGGTCCGTTGCCGATCTTATAGATCCCGCGTATGGATCGCATTCCTCCCATGTCAATAGAATATATATGTTATCGCTGCAGCAAAAATAAGTGCAGGCAGCATATTGATTACACTTATCTTGGTTATTTTCAATAAATTCAACCCTAACCCCATCAATAAGACTCCTCCGACACCGCTCATCTCGGCGATTACGGCCGCCGGCACCACCGATGCGGCGCACCAGGCCAGCAATGTGATCGACCCCTGGAACGCAAGCACCGACAGGGCGGAAAAAACGACCCCCGCCCCCAACGAAGAGGCCAGGACTATCGAACAGGTGCCGTCCATCAGTGATTTGGCCAGCAATATGCGCGGTTCTCCTCCGAGCCCCTCCTCTATCGATCCCAGTATCGACATCGACCCGACGCTGAACAGTATCGACGAGGTGACGAACCCTTCTGTAAAACCGTCGCTGGCAAAACGCGGCGCGATGCGGCGCACCAAACTGCGCAAACGTCCCGACAGGCCCTCCAAACGCCTTTCCAATCCTGCCAGATGGCCTGTGACCGCACCCAGGGCCATGCTCATAGCCATGACTATAATGTGCTCCGACTCCATGACCATCAAAACTCCGATGGCTACCGTCACCAGACCGATCCCCTGAAAAATAACAGCGATCAACTCCTCGCTCAGGCGGGAGCGTACCGCCAGTCCTAAAATACTACCCAAAACAATAGCAGTGATGTTTACAAGCGTTCCGGTCATAGTCGCAAGCCGTTAAAAGTGTCTGTTGTGTATCGCCTCCAAACTGCTCCCCCGCCTGCCACTGCCGCCGGGGGCGCCACATTACTCCGTGCTACCGGTCCTGCCCGTTACAACTCTCCGAGCCTGGCCGCCGGGGCCACGTCGAGCGATGAGGGGGCGTCCCCGGCCAGGTAACGGTAATACCCCGCTATGGCTATCATGGCCGCATTGTCGGTGGTGAACCGGAACTCGGGAAGATAGGTCGTCCAGCCTCTTTTAGCGCCTTCACGCACGATCCCGTCGCGTAATCCCGAGTTTGCCGAGACCCCCCCCGCAATAGCTATCTGTTTTATGTTTAGCTTTTTGGATGCCAATATAAGTTTCCTTAGCAATATGTCTACGATGGTGTGTTGCAGCGACGCGCACAGGTCGGCCTTATTCGCCTCTATAAATCCCGGATCGACGGCCATTTGGTCCCGCAGGAAATAGAGGAACGAGGTTTTCAGCCCGCTGAAGCTGTAATCGTACCCACCGACCGCCGGTCGCGCAAAACGGAACCGCTGCGGATCGCCTTCCCTGGCCAGCCGGTCTATCACCGGACCTCCGGGATATGGCAGCCCCATAACTTTGGCGCATTTGTCGAACGCCTCGCCCGCGGCGTCGTCAATCGTCGAGCCTATGATCTCCATGTCGAGCGGGCCCCGTACGAGCACTATCTGCGTATGCCCTCCCGACACCAGCAGGCACAGGAACGGAAACGACGGATGAGGAGTCTCCCGCTCGGGGACGTCTATGAAATGGGATAATATATGACCCTGGAGGTGATTCACCTCGTACATCGGTATGCCGTGCGAAATCGAGAGTCCCTTGGCGAACGACACCCCCACCAGCAACGATCCCATCAGGCCGGGCCCGCGCGTGAAGGCTATGGCGTCGAGGTCGCTTACGGTGCATCCGGCATTCTTGAGAGCGGCATCCACCACCGGGATTATATTCTGCTGGTGTGCCCTCGACGCAAGCTCCGGTATCACTCCGCCGTACTGCACATGCACGGCCTGACCTGCTATTACATTGGAAAGCAGCATCGTGCCACGTATGACGGCAGCCGATGTGTCGTCGCACGAAGACTCTATCGCAAGTATCGTTTTGTTGTCCATAATATTTCGGGGTACACCCCTTCGCTTCCCGACGGTGAAGCACTATTATTGCGGGAAAATTCGTACATTTGTAAATTATTCGCGGGGATTCTGTTGGGCAAAATTATAAAAATATTCTCAACGGCGCTATCGGCATTCGTTTTGATGCTGATAGTGGTTCCTTTGTGCCTGATAGTGCTTTTTTCGATCCCTGGCGTCCAGAATTTCGCAGCCCGTAAAGCGGCGGCCTGGGCAAGCGCCAAACTCGGCACCGAGGTGTCGATAGGCAATATCGACTGGAAACTTTTCAATCGTGTGGTGATCGACAGGCTGTATGTGGGTGACCATTCGGGCGATACGTTGCTCTATGCGGGAAGGGTGTCGGCCATGGTCAACGACCCGGGCATCTTCGGTGGAGGATTGCGGCTTGGCAAGGTGGAGCTCGACGAAGGTAAGTTTTTCCTGCGCCGCGACAGTAATGGCGTGATGAACCTCCGGTCGGTCCTCGATCCGTTGAGGGGCGACACCACGAAAACCGGGGATGGTTCGTTCCGGCTGGAGATCGCCTCCGTCGAAGGGCGCAACCTCTCGTTCGGGCTCCGCAAGTTCGACCCGCCGGTACGCGAGTGGGGTATGAATTACGGCGATATCGGTCTGCGGGGGATCGATGTGCTGCTGGGTCGTTTTGTCATCTCGGGCGATTCCATATCGGCTCCTGTCAAGAGACTCAGGTGCCACGACAAGGGGGGATTTATTCTCGACAGCCTTTCTTCCGGCCTTTTTGCCGTTACGGGCCGCGGCCTGACTTTCGACGGTCTCTCCATCGATGCCGGAGAGTCGCACCTGAGGATGAACTACCTCAGGCTATTGGGGGAGTCGTGGGAAAGTTACGGGGAATTTCTCGATAGGGTAGTCATAAGTTCCGATATACGCCAATCGACGGTCTCATTTGCTACGATAAGCTATTTCGCCCCGTCGCTACGAGGCAACGGGGTTGTGCTCCGTGATCTGGATGCTGTGGTCGAGGGGCCGTTGGCATCAATGTCAGGCGATATTTTTCATGTGAGCGCAGGCGAAAAGACTTACGCATCGCTTTATTTCGACATGTCGGGGCTGCCCGATTTCTGGAATACCCGTATGGAAATCGATATCCGAGAATTGCGCACTGCGGGCGTCGATGCCGACATGATAGCCGGAGCCTTCACGGGTAGGGAACTCAATCTGAGCGACCGTCTCAGGAGTGCCGGGACTATATCGCTGGAAGGTAAATTTATCGGCACCCCCGCTGATTTTGTGGCTAATACCGTTCTGAGGTCCGACCACGGCGGCGTTACTGCCAATATAGCCATACGCCCCGGCCATGGCGGGCGCAAGGCCGTGTCGGGGAATATTGCCATAAACGGGATCGACCTCGGCGCCTTGCTTGACGATAAAAGCCTTGGGAAAATATCGGCGCGTGGCAACATGGCCGGTTATTTCGGCAATCGTGATTTTGCCGTTACCACCGACGCCACTTTATTGCAACTGGAGTACGGTGGATATACCTACCGCAACACCCATTTTAACGGAACCATCGGCAATATGGAGTTCACAGGGACCGCTTCATCGGCCGATCCCAACCTCTCGTTCGGGTTCCGTGGCCGCCTGGACCTGAACGGTCCGGTTCCGGTATACGATTTCGACCTGCAACTCGACAGGGCCGATCTTGCCCGGCTGGGTATCAACCGGCGCGACTCGGTATCGGTGCTGCGGTGCGGGCTGCGGGCGAGGGGCAGCGGACACACGCTGGACGATCTCAATGGGATGGTGCTGATCGACAGTCTGCTGTATGTTAATGGCGTCGACTCTGTGCGTACAGGACTTATAAGTCTCACGGGAAAGAACAATGCGGAAAGCAAATCATTGGTCATGCGTTCGTCGTTTGCCGATGCCGAGTTCCGTAGCCGCATGAGTTACAGTGAGATGTTCGATTACCTCAAGCGCACGGTAGCGTCTTATCTTCCTGCGTTGAAGGGGTCCCTGCCCGGTTCGGCGGCGTCTGGCGCAAATGTGACGACCGCCGCCGCTCCGGCCACAAATATCGGGGTCAAAAACCAGGTCGGTTATTTCGATATCGACAATTTTTCGATGCTCAAGGTCGATGTCAAAGAGGCCAACAACGTTGCGGGGATCTTCCTGCCGGGATTGCAGATCGCCAAGGGTACGGCGTTGACATTCACTCTCAATCCGAGAGCCGAAAAATTCACGTTGCGCCTGGTGTCGGACTATATCCAGCGCGGCAACGAGCTGCTGATCGCCAACGTCAGGGTCGACAGCGAGAACCGCGGCGATTCGGTACGGCTTTATGTCGCAGCCGAGGACATTTACTCCGGAGCGTTCCGCACGCCTGGACTTACGTTGCACATGGGAATGAAACAGAATGCCGTCAACGCCTCATTCGGTTTCAACAATACGGAAAATAACACGGGTGCCCGTATAGGACTTTCGGCGCTTTTCGGCAACGATCCATCGAACGGCGCCCCGCAGGTGACGCTACGTATAACCTCGTCGTCGATGCTTATGGCCGACGGGCGCATGTGGCGTATCCGCTCGCGCGATATAGTTTGCGATACGTCGAAGGTGAGCGTCGACAACTTCCGGTTGGTAGGTTCGGGCCAGGAACTGGTGGTCAACGGCACCGCTTCGAGGGGCCGTAACGACACGCTTCACGTGACACTGTCTAATTTCGACCTTTCGCCGCTGACGCAATTTACGGCCCGGCATGGCTATTCGGTCGAGGGGGTTACGAACGGTTATGCCGACGTGGTATCTGCCCTGGGCGGCATGATCCTCTATTCGAACATAAATTTCGACAGTGTGAAGGTATCCGGAGTCGGTATTCCGCCGTTGCGCTTCGAGAGCCGTTGGGACGCTCCGGGTGAGAGGGCGCGGTTCCTGCTTACGCGACGCCCGGCATCCGATACCGTTGCGGTCGGCTATTTCCGGCCAGGCAAGGGGCTCTATCGTGTCGACACCGATTTCAAAGGGTTGGATCTCAGCTTGCTCGACCCGCTGCTCAGCGGGGTGGTGTTTGCTACGGAAGGCTCGGCCGACGCCAAACTCACAGTTGTAGGGGGGCGCGGCGCACGTCCCTCGATCAACGGGGCGATAAATATAGCGGAGTTGGCAACAAGCGTCGATTTTACCAAGGTACGCTACACATCCTCCCCGGCTACGATGACCGTGACCGACAATGTGTTCTCTCTCCGGGGCGCGCGGTTGTCGGATGCCCAGGGAAACAGGGCCGACATGGACCTTGTGCTCGACATACGCAATTTCGGAAACATAGTCTACGACGTCAATGTGCGTCCTCGCGATATACTGGCCTTGAACACCACTATCGCCGACAACGATATTTTCTATGGCAAGGTCTACGCTTCGGGGACATTCTCGGTAAAGGGCAACAAACGCGGTGTGGCGATGAACATCAACGCCACAACGAGCGACGACTCGCGGTTTTTCATGCCCATGCGCAACAAAAGCGATATAGCCGAGGCGGATTTCATT
The DNA here is from genome assembly GCA_031552535.1 of Rikenellaceae bacterium. Lineage (GTDB taxonomy): Bacteria > Bacteroidota > Bacteroidia > Bacteroidales > Rikenellaceae > JAVBMJ01. Next base: position 5,526 of record JAVBMJ010000023.1, on the reverse strand, counting down.
AAATTCGAGTCGGCCTCGGCGGCAGTGAATGTCATCGACGACCTGGCTCTGAAACGCATCATGTTCAGCCGCCGTGGTAAAAAAGTGACCGATTCGGCGAAGAGCGACCTTGATATAACGATGCTGTTCAACGTCAGGCCCAACACCGAAGTGCAGTTGGTGATCGACCCCAAGGTGGGGGACATCATCAAGGCGCGGGGTAATGGCACGTTCTCGATCAACCTCGATCCGCGCAACGACGTCTTTACGATGTACGGCGACTACGGCATCACCGAAGGGAGTTACCTGTTCACGCTGCAAAATATAATAAACAAACGTTTTATCATCGAGCCGGGCAGCCGTATCCGCTGGGACGGCGACCCGGCCAATGCGATCCTTGATATTTCGGCTCTTTACAAGGTAAAGGCCTCCCTTGCGCCATTGATGCAGGGTACTGTAGATTCGAAATACAAAGGCAGCGCGCAGGTAGATTGCATTATAAATATGTCCGACCGGCTGTCGCGCCCGACAGTGGCCTTCGACGTGCAGCTGCCCAGTGTGGACGCCGAAACACAGGCCCTGGTGAGCAATATCCTCAACACCCAGGAGATGAAGACCACGCAGTTCTTCTGGCTTCTGGCTGTCAACAGCTTTTTTATAGACAACAATGCCGGAAGCCAGAATATAGGCACGATGGGCAGCGCCGTGACGGGGCTCGAATTCCTGTCGAACCAGTTGAGCAACTGGATATCGTCGGATAAATACAATATAGGTATACGTTACCGGCCAAAGAGCGACTTCACCTCCGAGGAGTTCGACATCGACTTCTCGATGGGACTGGCCGGCAACCGCCTGCAACTCGACGTCGAGGGGAACTACGATTTCGAGAATAACTCGGCCGCCGTGGTCAACCCCAACGCCAACAACCTTACCGGCGACTTCTACCTGACATGGCTAATCGACCGCGCAGGGAATCTGAAAGCCAAAGGCTTCTCGCGCACGATAGACAGCTTCGACGAGAACCAGGGATTGCAGGAAAACGGGATAGGGATATATTATAAGGAAGATTTTAACAATTTTAAAGACATTATACGTAACTTGCGCGAACGTTTCGGCCGGAAGAAAGAACGAAAACAAAACCAACAAACTGTAACCCACCCTATTGACAGCACCGGTTCATCGAAACGGGCGGTCGCTCCGGAAGGACGGTAGCGGCACGCAATGAAAACAGGAAAAATAGACAGGTGAAAAATAACAGATAAAAACGAATAATTTATGAGCATTTTTTTGCAGGCGGCAACGCCGGAAGTTGTCGCAGAACAGGCCGAAAGCATGGGATTATGGGATCTGGTTGTAGCAGGCGGATGGTTGATGATACCGCTCGTGTTACTCGGCGGAGCCACGATATTCATCTTCGTCGAACGCTACCTGGCCATACGTGCGGCGTCGAAACTCGACATGGATTTCATGAACCGCGTCCGCGACTATATCTCCGAGGGTAAAGTCGCCGCCGCACTCGACATGTGCCGCTCGACCGACACCCCCATAGCACGCATGGTAACGAAAGGCATCGAACGCATAGGACGCCCGATGGGCGACGTGCAGAACGCCATCGAAAACGTGGCAAACCTCGAAGTATCGAAACTCGAAAGCGGACTGCCTTTTCTGGCAACAATAGCCGGAGGAGCACCGATGATCGGTTTCCTGGGTACGGTAGTGGGCATGGTCGAAGCGTTCATGAACCTCTCCCAAGCCGGAGGAACAGTCGACATGAGCCTCCTCGCAGACGGAATGTATGTAGCAATGATTACAACCGTAGCCGGTCTCATCGTCGGAATACCCGCATACTTCGGCTATAACTACCTCGTCGCACGAATCGAAAAACTCGTATTCCAAATGGAAGCAAACTCAATAGCTTTCATGGACATACTAAACCAACCCGCACAAAAAAAATAAATAAACGTTCTTTTTCTTTGTACGGCTTCGACCGCGACTTTTTTGAAAAAAAGTCGCCCAAAAAACTTTAATCATTACTTTGCCGCGACCTTATAGTTGTTAGGTTACAGGCGGCAAGCCCTTAAATGTTAACATCATCCGGCGGGCTTGCCGCCTGTAACCTAACAACTGCAAGATCAGAGCGAGGTCGGGATTAAAAGTTTTTGGTGCCGCTTTTTTCAAAAAGCGGCAGTTGGAGGCTGCACAGAGAAAAAGAACGATTAATTATACTAAGGATATGGCTATAAAGAGGGGGTCTAAGGTTGAGAAGTCGTTTAGTGCGGCTTCTATGACTGACTTGATGTTTTTGTTGTTGATATTTATGTTGATTGCCACGACTCTTATCAACCCCAATGCGTTGAAGTTGTTGTTACCTAAGAGTGCCAACCAGTTGAAGGAGAAGCCTTACACTACGGTTTCGATTACGGCTGATTTGCGGTATTATGTCGAGACGGAGCCTGTTTCGTTTTCGAATCTGGAAGATGCGTTGCGTGTGAAGCTTGCCGGGAAGGATGAGCCTACGGTTTCGTTGCATTGTGACAAGAGTGTTCCTGTGGACGAGGTTGTCAAGGTTATGAATATTGCCAAGGACAACCGTTACAGGCTGATTCTGGCTACTTCGCCGAACTGACCTGCCACCGGGCGGATCATTCATGGGTTATGATACTGGGATCGGGAGTGGCCGTTCCATATTTTACTTGTAAGAATATTTTCGATGGAATATTACCGCGAAGATAACCGGAAGCGCAAATGGTGGGCTGCTGCAAGCAGTTTGCTTTACCTTTTGGTGTGGCTTATTCTGGCTGTCCTGGTTAATTTCAATTTTCCGGATAAGTTGGCGGAGGAGGGCATCCTTATCAATTTCGGTGATGTCGAGGAGGCTTCGGGGCTTGGCGATCCGATGTTGGGCGACAGGGTGGAACTCTCTTCGTCTACTGCCACGCAGGGTGACGACGAGATTACAACGCAGGATCATGAAGATGCTCCGGTAGTAGCTCCGCAGAATGAGCGCCGGCAGTCTGTGCATCAGCCGTCTTCCAACCAGTCTAACAGGCCTCAGGCGAGGCCTGAGGCTCCTCAACGCGAAGTCAACCGGCAGGCATTGTTTCCGGGGCGCAACCCTGCGTCGGGTTCGACGTCGGAAGGAACGGGCCAGGGCACGGGCAATCAGGGTAGTCCCGACGGTGCTCCTGGCGGAAGCCATGACGGTACGGGGTCGGGGACATCGGGCGTGTCGTTCTCGCTGGCCGGGAGGCAGGCTGTGGGGGCTTTGCCGAAACCGGAGTACGGGGGTAATGAGCGCGGACGCTATGTGGTGAAGGTTCAGATCACGGTCAACCAGCGGGGCGATGTCACGGCGGCGTCTTACATTGCCGCGGGGTCGACCACCAACCTGCGCGAGTTCCGCGATGCGGCGCTGGAGGTGGCACGCAAGGCGAAGTTCACCCCGTCGGAGAGCGACACTCCGCAGCAGGGCGTGATCACATATATATTCAATATACGTTAGGGCTATCGTACGCCATAACGCAATCGCGGGAATGGCCCGGGCCTAAAAAACAACGGTATGGTACGTCAGGCGATCATATTTTCGACAATTTTATTGTCATTATACGCATTTGTGTGCCGGGGGCAAGGCTCTGATGGAGGAGCGCATCCGGAGATAGTGTTCGGGGTTTCGGAGTACGATTTTGGCGAGTTGCGCGGCAACGGGGCCAAAGCGTTTTACGATTTCGTATACACCAACACGGGCTCTTCCCCATTGCTGATAACCGGCGTGTCGACATCGTGCACCTGCTCCAAGGCGTCGTTTTCGAAAAAGCCGACGATGCCCGGGGAAAAGGGTGCGATTCGTATAACGTACGATCCGCGCAAACAGGGATCTCCGGGAATGTTCTATAAGGCCGTACAGGTGTTTTGCAACACTCCGCAGCGCCGGGTTATAATCATAATAAAGGGTTCTGTCACGCAATAGGGTTTCTCCTGATCGATGGCCTTCCATGTGTTGTAATCCGCCCGCACATTTCCTCCCGGGGCGGTTGGCGTGGGTTTTGTATAATTGCTCTATAAATAATACACACGTTTATGGCAAATAATATATTGATAACCGGTTGCGTGATCGTTCCGATGGATGACGGCACCCCGGACTACTTCGACGGGAGTGTGGGCATCACCGGTAACCGGATTACGATGGTGACAGCCGAGCGCAGCAGGGTGAACGAGTTCCGGGCAAGACACGGCAGTGATCTGGAGACGATTGACGGGCATGGTAAAGTAGTTATGCCCGGCCTTATAAATACCCATTGCCATGCACCTATGACTCTCATGCGCGGCTATGCCGATGATATACCCCTGATGAGGTGGCTCCACGATAAAGTGTGGCCGTTCGAGTCGCGGATCACGAGGGACGATGTAAAACTGGGTGCCAGGCTGGGCATAGCCGAAATGCTGCTCGGTGGGACCACCTCTTTTGTCGACATGTATTGGATGGAGGAGGCCGTAGCCGAGGCTGTCGTCGAAAGCGGCATACGTGCCGTACTTGCCACCACGGTCATAGACTCCAATTTCGACGCGTTCGCCGCCGACCTCGAACAGATAGTGGCCCTGTCGCTCTCCCCGGCGTCGGAGGGCCGTATAGAGGCTATGGCAGCCCCGCACGCTCCTTATTCATGCTCCGAGGAGACGATCAGAAAAACCATTGCGTTGTGTGATAAATATGGCGTGGGCATCCTGACCCATGTCAGCGAAACGCGCGACGAGATGGAGATCATAGCGTCACGCACGGGGAAAACCCCGGTGGAGTTGCTCGATGGTCTGGGCTTTTTCGACCGCCGTTCGATAGCTGTTCACGGCGTGTATCTGACCGATGGCGACATCGCTGTTCTGCAGCAGAAAGGAGTCTCGCTTTCGCATAACCCCGAGAGCAACATGAAACTCGCAAGCGGTATAGCTCCCGTAGCCAAAGCCATGGCGGCAGGGGTCAACGTGGCTTTGGGAACCGATGGTACTTGTTCCAATAACGACCTCGACATGTGGGGCGAGATGCGCTCGGCGTCGTTGCTGCAAAAGGTCGCTACGGGCGATCCATGCGTAGTCCCGGCCCGCGAAATGCTCCGCATGGCGACCGTCAACGGAGCACGGGCCATCGGCCGCGAGAGCGATCTGGGGCGTATACGTGAAGGGATGCTCGCAGATATAATAGTAATAGATATCGAAAAGCCCCACCACTACCCGCGCCACGACATCGTAGCCAACCTCGCCTACTGTGGCAAAGCATCAGATGTCGACACTGTAATAGTCAATGGCCGTATAGTAGCCAGGCACGGCAAAACGACAGGGCAAAACATCAACGAGATATTTCAACAAATCGACTTCCGGGCACACTCCCTTGCCCGGGAATAACGGATTAGGTGAATTAGGGCGTGTTAGCATAAACCCGCACGTTCGTTTTCCTGTCGGTTTTGGGTTCTACCGCATGAAATTTTATCCCCAATGGAACCACATTGTCTCAAAAATTTCACTTGTATAACACAAAACCGCCTTACAGAACCCACA
>JAVBMJ010000078.1:0-29670 GCA_031552535.1 Rikenellaceae bacterium | reverse complement strand
TGGCAGGACGGCGGTTTTTTGGGACACAAGCCCGATAATGTCACGATTAAGATGCCTGTCCGAAAGCCTCGCGGCAGAGAATTAACTGATGAACAGAAACATGAGAACCGTCAAATATCCTCATTTCGAGTAAAGGTCGAGCATGCGATAGGGAGAGTAAAAATCTTCCGTATTGTCAAAGAACGCTTTCGAGGCCACAAGCTTTTTTTCAACGATCTCGTTTTTGAAATCGCTTGTGGATTACATAATTTCAAATTGTCTTGTATTTAAATGAATATAAACTCTAGTTTCTAAGAATCCATAGCACCCCAAATAAAACGGGCCGACCCTGAAGGATCAGCCCGTTGTAAACCGTATACCGGCATGTTCCGCCAACCGAAGGCGGAATAATCCCGGAGCGGTTATTTAACTGTTTTAACGATTTTTTCGAATGCGCCCGGATGGTTCATTGCCAAGTCGGCCAACACCTTGCGGTTGAGCGAGATGTTGCTGGCGTGCAACTTACCCATGAATTGCGAATAGGTCATCCCGTGGCTGCGTGCGGCAGCGTTGATACGCTGGATCCACAGACTGCGGAAAACCCTCTTTTTGGACTTACGGTCGCGGTAAGCGTAGGTAAGACCTTTCTCGACGGTATTTTTCGCTACCGTCCAGACATTTCCCCTTGAACCAAAGTTACCTTTGGCAAGTTTTAAAACTTTTTTTCTTCTGGCTCTTGATGCTACTGCATTTACGGACCTTGGCATAGTGATAAGTTTTACGAACGGTCAGCGGATTGATTCTCTCAAACTCTTTGGGGCTGACACACTCTTAATTTAACATTTTGCAGCCGGCACATGACGCGGCCGCCATTATAACCGCTATTTTACAAGCAGGCTCTTTACGTTGGCCTCGTCGGCCGGCGACACCAGTGCGGAATACGTAAGATTACGCTTCTGCTTGGTGGTTTTTTTGGTCAGGATGTGACTTTTGAAAGCGTGCTTTCTCTTGATCTTTCCTGTTCCGGTGAAGTCGAAACGCTTCTTGGCACCGGAATTGGTTTTGATTTTAGGCATTCTGAAAAATCGGTTTTAGTTAAACAGCCTGCAAAGGTATGTTTTTTTTACAAATCCGCCAAATTTTATCAGGGCGTGGCAGCATAAAACCGGATGTTTGGGTTCTTTAAGGCGGTTTTTGGTTATACAAGTGAAATTTTTGAGGCAATGGAGTTCCATTGATGATAAAATTTCATGCGGTAGAACAACCGACAGGAAAACAAACGCACGGCTTTATGCTAACACGCCCTAGGCCCCTGGAGAACGGAAGTACAAACCCACATAGAAAGGTGCCGTGCATCCGGCCGGGTAGTCTGAAGGGCCCGGAGCCAGCGGAGGACGGACCGGAGCCGCAGGCGACGAAACAATCCGTCCCTCCGCCGGGGGTGGCTTCGGGCCGGCGGCTTTGCCATGCAAAGCCGGTCCTCTCAGAGCAAAGTAATACCCGAAGATTCTGTGCGTCCGAGGCGAAGGTAGATGTCGCGGCACACCCAGGCGTCGGTTGCGGCATAGAGTTGCTGCTGGATGGTAAGAGATGAAGCCTCCCAGTTGCTGAGCCTCTGCGCTTTCGAAATACGTATGCCGGACACGATGGCGGCCAGTTTGCGGACACTTTTAGCTTCGATGCCGTAATCCCCGACGATGGATTGAAGGTCGACAAAACCTCCCGGACGGAACCTCCGCAAGGCCTGCAAAGCCTTCAGGTCGTCGTGAATGGCGGCCCCCACCTTTATTATATCTTTCTTCTCTAGCACCTTGATTATGGCTTTGTCCAGCCGCATCGAACACAATCTGAACAGGAAGCACACATCGCCGCCCGAAAGCTGCAGCAGCGCTACCTTATGTTTGACACCGGCCTGGAACGAAGGGCGCGTCTCGGTATCGAACCCCACTACGCGCTGCTCCAACAGGTAGTTGCACGCTATGGCGAGGCCTTCGTCGCCGTCGACCACCACGATACGCCCCCCCGAAACCGCCCGCAGGCAACACCGCGAGTTCCTCGTCCGAAATATTTTGCATTAACTCCCTATCCATAGGCCGCAAAAGTACTAAGAAACTGTTTAAATTTTCTATTGAAAGTATTATAAGTTTTTCCGGACTGCTTTTAGCGTGAAAATATCGTTACATAGAACACCGTTATGCTCCTCGATTTTCATGCAAAAAGCATCAACGTAATATCCTTAAATCTTTTTATATAATATTAGGATGCGCCTCGGGCAACACTGAAAACAAGTTTTCGTCTTGCCTCCCGGCGTTCACTATATTTCCATGGAAAAATTAAACGGTTTCTAATAAATACACTGCCACGCAAAAAACAAAGAAGTTCCGGCTTTCACTGTAACCTCACAGTGCAATATGCGTCAAAAGAGTAAGAAACGGTTTAAAAATATTAATCTTGTTCTTTTACAGTTTCTAAAACGACAAATAAAAACCTTTAAAAACACAAAATCATGGTAAGCGAATTGATCACCGCACCACTAATCGTCGGAATAGCGACATGCGGCATATACGGCCTGTTCGAACTGTTCGCACGGCGCAAAGAACGTCTGGCGATAATTGAAAAACTGGGCGACAAGCTGGATCCGGCCAGCCTCAATGCACACAATCCGCTGGGAATACTACGGGTGGCTCCTTCGAAAAACAGCTACATGACCCTCCGCATGGCATGCCTGCTGCTCGGGATGGGAGCCGGATTCCTTGTAGGGTTCCTCCTTAATTACGCCCTGATGGGACTCGATCTCCCAAACCGGGATTTCAGGACAGAAGACATAGTATACTGTGCCGGAATACTGTTGCTCGGAGGAGCCGGACTGCTGGTGGCATTCCTGATAGAAACACGCCTCCGGAGAAAGGAATAACTCCCCCGATGTAGGCATGACCGGCAGAGTGTGCAAATTTCCATAAGGAATTTGCACACTCTGCCGGTTCATTTTTGGCCCTGATTGTTATTGCAGGAGCCTATACACATGTCCGCTCCAACCCTCCGCTCCGCTGTCAGAACGCCCGGGGGAGCGCGGCGAAATCGAGCAACTCCACTTCCGGGCTGATATGGTGTGGCAGGGAAGGCTCATCATCCATCAGCGCCGTAGAGAGATATTTTTTGTTGCAATCCGCGAAGACTGTCGCCACGACTGCATCGGGTCCATACTGATGCTGCAATTTGATCGCCCCTATAAGGTTCGCACCCGACGAGATGCCGACCGCCATACCGAATCTGTGCGCCAGCTTCGCGGCCATCAGTATAGAATCGCCGTCCGAGGCCTGCACCACCTCATCGAGCTCATCCAGTTTCACGATCTGCGGGATGAAATCATCCGAAATGCCCTGGATGCGGTGGCTGCCAGCCTTGTGGCCCGTGCTCAGGGTTGGGCTTTCTGCCGGTTCGAGGGGGTGGATCTTCACCCCGTGGTACTGTTCCCGAAGGCGCCGCCCCACGCCCATCACCGTGCCGCCTGTACCCACCCCGGCCACGAAAGCCGCCGGGCGCAGGCCTTCGCGCTCCATCTGGGCAATGATCTCCACGCCCGTGGTAAGGTAATGCGCCATGACATTATTTTCATTCGAGAACTGGCCGGGCAAAAAGATACGGGGATCGTCCGAAGCCATCTTGGCGGCAAGTTCCAGGCCGCCCACAAAGCCTCCCTGTTCGCGTGAAACAAGAATAAGCCCTGCCCCCAGGCTGCATATTATATCTTTACGCTCTTTGCTCATCCACTCGGGCATGATGATGCTCACCTTATGGCCCAGGGCGCGTCCTACTGCGGCGAAGGCGATGCCCGTATTGCCGCTGGTCACCTCCACGATATGGTCGCCGGCGCGGATCGAACCCGTGCGGTAAGCCTCGCGCAGGACATGCAGCGCCATGCGGTCCTTAATGCTGCCGGTAAAATTATAGTGTTCGCACTTGGCGTAGACCACACCTTCGCGACCACGATAGCGGTAGCGGATGGCAACCATGGGGGTATTGCCTACAAGACGGGAAAGCGTATCGAATTTATCTGCTGTCGTATACATGGGTCAACGGAGGATAAAAGCCTGTTAAGAGGATGGAAAATTAATAAAAAATCGGGTTTCGCCCGTTCTTTTAATGATTTTTAGAACCAGTTTAAATTTTCTATGGAAAGTATTATAAGTTCTTCCGGGCCGCTTTTCGCATAAAAATTTCGTTACATAAAACACCGCTATGCGCCTCTATTTTCACGCAAAGATCATCACCGGAATATACTTAAATCTTTTTCCACAGGGAAATTAAATAGTTTCTAAAACCGTCTGATATAAGGAACCCCAAAAGTTATTGTCCAACTTTTGGGGTTTGCTGCATTTTCGAGGTTCTTGGCTATTCAGGGCCTCAGATCATACGCGTCATCCGTGCCGTGCGCGGTTATTTTGCGATCAAGGCTACTGCGTGGGCTTCGACGCCTTCCTCCCGCCCGACGAAGCCGAGGCGTTCGGTAGTTGTCGCTTTTATTGAGATTTGCGCGGGATCGAGCTCCATCACCTCGGCCAGGCGGCGGCGCATGGCGTCGATGTGGGGCCTTAGTTTCGGGGTCTGGAGGGCTATGGTCGCGTCGACGTTGCAGACACGGTAGCCGTTCTCGCCAAGGAGGTCCATCGTTTTGCGCAGCAAAAGCGTGCTGTCTATCCCTTTGTACTGTTGTGAAGAGTCGGGGAAGTGGAGCCCGATGTCGCCCAGAGCCGCGGCTCCGAGCAGGGCGTCGCACAGGGCATGTATCAGCACATCACCGTCGGAGTGGGCGACCATCCCTTTAGTGTGGGGTATCGCAACGCCGCCTATTGTCATAGTGAGCCCTTCTGCGAGGGCATGCACGTCGTATCCGTGTCCTATCCTGAAGATTTGCATTGAAAAACAGGTTAACTTTTTGTCCAAAGTTACGAAAGTTTGGCTATCTTTACAAAAATGTGCATCCGCCCTGACGCAGGACACAGAGGGCAAACCGTAAAAATCACAATAAAAACGACAGATACCATGCCTACATTAATGGAACTTGAGCCGCAGGCCGTGTGGCGCTATTTCGACGAGATAACGAGAGTGCCGCGCCCTTCGAAGAAGGAGGAGAAAATATTGCAGTACCTCAAAGACTTCGCCGTCGCCAACGCCCTTCAATGGAAACAGGACGCCACGGGCAACATCGTCATCACCCGGCCCGCTGCGCCGGGATGGGATCAGAGGCCGGTCGTAGTGTTGCAGAGCCACGTGGACATGGTGTGCGAGAAGAACTCCGACGTGGCGTTCGACTTCACCGCCGACCCTATCCGGACCGTGGTCGACGGGGAGTGGGTGCGCGCCGAGGGAACCACGCTCGGCGCCGACGACGGCATAGGCATGGCGGCGGCAATGGCGCTGCTGACGGCCCGGGGAGAAGAGCTCCCGGCGCTGGAGGCGCTGTTCACGGTCGACGAGGAGACGGGGCTCACGGGGGCGTTCGGCCTGGGCGAGGACATGATCACAGGCAAATACCTCATAAACCTCGACTCAGAGGACGAGGGCGAGATATTCATAGGGTGCGCCGGAGGCGTCGACACGCTGGCCGAGTTTTCGTACAGCCCCCAGAAGCTTCCCGACGGATACGTGTGTTTCCGCATAGACGTGTCGGGACTGAAGGGCGGACACTCGGGCGACAACATCAACGACGGGCTGGCCAACTCCAATAAGCTGGTTTCTCATATTTTATGGCGGTTGCAGTCTGAGTGCGGCGCGCGCCTGTCGGCATTCGACGGAGGGAACCTCCGCAACGCCATTCCTCGCGAGGCATATGCCGTGGTAGGCGTGGAGGCGGTGATGGTGAAGCGCCTTTTCGAGATCATGGAGGCGGCCGTAGCCGGGGCCCACGAGCAATACGGCCGGACCGAGCCGGGCCTGGAGATAACTTTCGCCGAGATCGCACCGTGCGCCAGGGTGATCGACCAGGCTGCGCAGCGCGGCCTCGTACTCGCTCTGGCAGGGATGCAGAACGGGGTGCTGGCCATGAGCCGCGAAATGCCGGGGCTTGTGGAGACGTCGTCGAACCTCGCGTCGGTGAAGTTCCCGGAACCGGGCCGCATAGTCGTCACCACATCGCAACGCTCGTCGCTCGAAAGCGCGAAATGGGACGCAGCGCGGTCGATAGAATCGGTACTCGCCCTGGGTGGGGGACGCGTCACACACTCCGAAGGGTACCCCGGATGGGCCCCCGACCAATCGTCGCAACTGCTCGAAACAACACGCCGGTGCTACGTCGAACTGTTCGGCAACGAACCCAAAATAAGGGCCATCCACGCCGGGCTCGAATGCGGGCTGTTTCTCACGAAGTACCCCGGCCTCGAAATGGTGTCGTTCGGTCCCACGTTGCGCGGAGTACACTCCCCCGACGAAAGACTCGAAATAAAAACAGTCGATAAATTCTGGAAACTACTTCTTAAAACAATAAAATCGATCCGGTGAGAAAGTATCGGATCGACTTTATTGTTCGGGGATTGGGGGAGGTGTTTGTCAAACCGGGATAGTTTGTTACTTTTGTTGGGTTATTGTTATCGGCGTGATGTGTAACTGTATACGGCAGCATATTGTGCAGCAATATTTTCCGGAGGAAATTCAGGCGGACTTTTATGGCATGCCTGATTTTTCGAACCTGATCCATGCAGGATATTATGGGCTATCATTCAAAAATATGTTATTGTAACGATGCAAAGACACGAACTATTCCGCGCCCTGTCGGAGCCATTGGTGATGACCTACGGCGAAAAAGAGGCATATAGCATAGCTTATCTGGTTGCAAACTCGCTGTTCGGTCTTGAAAAGATCGACTTTTTGATGGATCCCGACCGTGAAGTGGACTCCTCGGGAGTCAACCTTGCGCGTATCGTTATGGAGCTTGCGTGGTGGCGGCCCGTACAATATGTACTGGGGAGTACCACCTTCCTCGGACTGGAGTTCAAGGTGCAGGAGGGGGTGCTGATACCACGGCCCGAAACCGAGGAACTGGTGCGATGGATAGTGGAAGAGCATCAGGGCGAGGCTTCGCAACGCAGTCTCAGCATCATGGACATAGGCACCGGGAGCGGGTGCATAGCCGTATCGCTGGCCCACACCCTGCGTGGGGCGGCAGTGACGGGCATCGACTCGTCGGCGGCGGCACTGAAAATAGCGTCGATGAACGCCCAGCGCAACGGGGTGGATGTGACGATGTTGCAAATGGATGCCCTCGACACCCCCGGTAAATGGCTGGAAACATTCCAGGCCGGCAGTTTCGACATAATAGTATCGAATCCGCCCTACGTACCGCTGGCCGACCGCGAACGGATGAGGCCAAACGTAACCGAGTACGAACCCGCAGAAGCGATATTCGTAAACGACGAAGACCACCTGCTGTTCTACCGGGCAATAGTAAAACACGCACAGCAATTCCTCAAACCCGGAGGATGGTTATATCTCGAAATATACGAAAAAGCAGGAGAAGACGTCGTAATGCTACTGCACGAAAATAAATTCGTCGAAATAGAACTACACGAAGATATAGCAGGAAAACCAAGAATGATAAAAGGCCGCAAAATATCAGAGATATAAAACGATCTTTTTTCTCTGTGCAGCCTTCAACTGCCGCTTTTTGAAAAAAGCGGCGCCAAAAACTTTTAATTATTTCACCTTACTCTGATTTATAGCAGTCTGTTTAGGGAATGGAAAGCCTTGGTTGTAACAGACTTAAAGAGGCTTTCTATTCCCTAAACAGACTGCTGCAGGCCAAAGCAAAGTAAATGATTGAAATTTTTTGGGCGACTTTTTCGAAAAAAAGTCGCAGTTGAAAATTGTATAAAGAAAAAGGATCATTTTATATGTTTGATGGTAAGTCGCCGGAGGATGCATTGCGTAGGTTGATGGTTTTATGCAGTCGTCGGGAGTATTGTGGTGGCGATGTGTTGAGGTTGATGGAGCGTTGGGGTGTCGGGGAGGCGGGACGTGCGGATGTGTTGGGGCGGCTTGAGCGTGATAAGTTCGTCGACGACAGACGTTTTGCGGGAGCTTTTGTGCGGGACAAGTTTGCGTTGGGGGGGTGGGGCGTATATAAGATACGTTCGGCTCTGAGGGCCAAGGGACTTTCCGATGTTATTATAACGCAGGCGCTTTCGGAGATCGACACAGGAAAGGCGCAGGAGAAACTGGAGGACTTGCTTAGGCGTAAGATGGTTTCGGTGGGTGTAGGTAAGCCTTATGAGGTTAAAGGTAAATTGGTTCGTTTCGCGCTTTCGCGTGGCTATGGTTATGACGAAGTGTTGGAGGCGGTCGAACGCCTGGTGGCAGGTGTTGGCGATGACGAGTGAACGATCAGGGGATTGGGGCGTTTTAAATAGTTTCCAGGATGTGGCAGTCGGGGTTCGCGTAATCACCGGCTTTGATCTGTGATCGGTCTGGAGGCCGTGGAGAGGAATAATATACGTAAATATGACGATTGTAGATATATTGCTTGTTGTAGCTGCCTATCTGCTCGGGTCGATTCCGAGTGCAGTGTGGATAGGGCGGCGTTATTTTGGGGTGGATGTACGGGAACACGGCAGCCGTAATGCCGGGACTACCAATACCCTCAGGGTGCTGGGGCGGCGGGCGGCGCTGGTGGTATTCGTGCTGGATGTCGGCAAAGGACTTGTGGCTGTAACTCTCAGCGAGTTGACCGGTTACGGGCATGGCAGCGACCAGATGTATAACCTGCGCATAGCGTTGGCTGTGGCGGCCGTTGTGGGACATATCTTTCCCGTTTTCGCAGGATTCCGCGGAGGTAAGGGCGTGGCTACGATGGCCGGGGCATTGCTGGGGGTTTATGCACCGGCGGTGCTGCTGAGTCTGTTGACTTTTCTGGTGGTGTTTATTTTTTCGCACTATGTATCACTGTCGTCTATGACGGCCGGAGTGCTTTTCCCGGTATACATGACGGCGGTATACCACCAGACATATCCGCCGCTGGTAGTATTGAGTTGCGTAATATCTGTGATGCTTATACTCACGCACCGTAAAAATATCAAGCGCCTTATTGCGGGCACCGAATCGAAGATATACATTTTCAAGCCGCTACGAAAGAGGAAAAAGTAACAGATGTAAAGCGTTTATTTATACGCTATTCGACTGCGACTTTTTTAGCTTTGTTTTCCTCCTGTTTGCGAGGCCGTAGCCTGCAAGCTGTTTCTACTCTCGCTCCTTCGTCAGTTTGGGTGCCGGTTCTTCAACCGGACCAGTTGTGAGGCTGGTGAGTTCACCGACCGGAGTTCGCAGTCGTGCCACAGGCACGGGGCGGAAATAACGGAGGGAGGTAGAAAAGCGGCAGTTAGAGGCTGTACAGAGAAAACGATCATATTTTTAGAGACTGTTTAATTTTCCGTAGGAAAATTAAACAGTTTTTTAGAATTTTACTTCGCCGTACATTCCTATTTTGATTTTGCCGTCGTTGTTTTGGACGGCTATTTTTATTGCGTATACGAGGTTTGCGCGTTCGTCGCGTGTTTGTATTGTTTTGGGTGTGAATTCGGCGTTGTCGCTGATCCATGTTATGGTGCCAGGGTGGCTGGTTTGGCTGTTGCCGGCTTCACCGGTGAAGACTTTCACGGTTTGTCCGATTTGTATTGATGCGAACTGGTCGGCGGTGATATATGCCCTGAGGAACATGCGCCGGATGTCGGCTATTTTATATAGGGGCCGTCCCGGAGTTGCCATTTCGAACGGTTCGGTGTATTTTGCCAGTACCGTTCCTTCGACCGGGTTTACGATGTAGCTTTTGCGTATCATGTCATCGGTTTGCGCCACCTGTATGTCGATGGCTTCGATCTGGCGGTCGATGTTTCCGGTGGTGGTTGCCAGGTTGTTGCGTTGTGCTTCGAGTCTTCCGCGTGCTACAGAAAGCTGTGTGGTGATCTCGTCGAGTTGTTGCTGGGTGGCGGCTCCTCCCGCGAGGAGGTTTTCGATGCGCGATTTTTCGCGCCAGGCGCGTTCTACTTCGGCACGTGCGGCCTCGAGTTGTGCATGGGTGTCGGGGCGGCTTGCCGCGAGTGCCGACCGTGAGGCAAGCAACTGGCGTCGTTTGAGGTGGAGTTGCACGGTGTCGATATACCCCACGCTGCTACCTGCCGCCAGGCGGGTCCCTTCTACGATGTCGAATCGCAGTATAACCCCTGATGCTTCTGCGGGGACTATGGTTTCGGTAGCTTCGAAAACTCCCGATGCGTCGTTGTCGAAACGGTTGCCGGAGCACGCCGCCGCGAGCGATAGGCCTGCCGCCACAGCGGCCCAGAGTAGATGCTTCATATATTATTCTATTTTATCTCCTGTTACGATTTTGTGCAGGTAAATATTCATCAGGTATTGCATCCGGTGTAGTTCGCGGTCGGAACGTGCCGCGCCCTCGGCATTGATGTCGCGCACGAGGTCGGACGGGGTCGCCGTGCCGTTGGCGAGTTTGAGTTCGGTGTCGCGGCGTATCGATTCACGCAGGGCTATTATTTCATCGTCCTGGGCCAGTATGGCGCGTGTTCGAGATATCTCGTTATCGGCCTTGGTCATTTGCAGGTTGGTATTGAATAGGAATGTCTCTTCCGACGACGAGGCAACGGACGCAGCCGTGCCGAGTAGCCCGAGGTCGTTTTTGCGCGTATATATCCCTCCTATGCTCCACGATACGTTGATCCCCGCCAGGAGCAGATGGTTGAGTTTGCTTGTCCCCAGTTTCACCCCCGGCGTCATGCCCACCCCTATGCCCATAAGCAATATGCGCGGCATCGACTGCGAGGCTATCATGCGGCGTTGCGCGTCGTAGAGCCGCCGTTGCCCCTCGAAGAGAGCTTGCTCGGGACGGTCTATACCGTTGCGTGGCGAGGTTTCGGGCGGTACTACGGGGTTTATGCGCTCCGAGGAGAGCCTGCCTGTCATGTAACACAACATGTCGTTGTAGGCTTTGCGCTGCGCTTCGAGTCCTATGCGCCTCTGTTTCAGTACAAGGCGCTCGGCCTTGAGCGCATCGAGGTCGGAGCCCCTGGCAGCGCCGTTGCGGATGGCCGTTTCCACGCGGGATATGTTGGCGGCAAGCGTGCGGTCTGTGAGGTCGAGTGATTGCAGGCTGCTATCGGTTATCAGCAAACCGAAGAACAAATTGCAGATGCGTTCAGAAACCTCGTAAAGCTCTACTTCTATCTGCCGGACGTCTACGTCAGCCGAGGCTTCGGCGACCGCTTTACGTGCCCTCGACAATCCTCCGTCCCATACCGGTTGGTTGAGTTGAGCTATGCCTATAAACTGATTGTTGACTCCTTTCGACGCGGACGCGGCCCCGGGCATGCCTATCTCAGGCATCCCTTCTATGAGACCGGCAATGCCTGTTATAGAAAATTGCGGCAGGTAGCCCTTCGCGGCATTCGAAAGGTTCATCCGGCGGCTCTCCACGACCAATCCGTAACGTTTTATCGCCGGATAGTTCTCACGCGCAAGGGTAAGGCACTCCCCGAGCGTGGTCTGCCCCGGCGACGGGACCCAGGCGGCGGACAGAAGCAAAACAAACAACGATCTGAGAAATTTCATGGAGCATTACGGTTTAAGACTGTTGATTATTGTCGAGGCCACCTCGCTTCGACGGATCGCTATAATCGTGCCGAATTGATCGTCGGTAGCGCCGGTGATCTGTTGCACCACGGGCCGCATCAGGAAAAAGAAAACATTGAGCGAGACGACCGTCAATATGAGGTCGAGGGTCGCTATGGGCCGTATCTCACCCTCCGCTATGGCTTGCCGCACCTCGGCGTCGAGCCTGTTATAGATGCCGGAAGGCAGTTCCCCGAGGTTTTTCTTTATTGAAGCCAGCCGTTCGGGGTTGGTCGTAAATTCATTTATCAGTAAAAACGGCAGCCCGGGATTGGCTGCGATTATATCGAAATGGGCCTCTATATTCTTGCGTAGTTTATCGGTAAAAGACAACCTTTCGTCGTCGACAGTGAAGAAACGCGACGCGAAAAGCGTGACCTTATTCTTGAATATGGTCTCGAAAAGGTTCTCCTTCGTACGGAAATAGTAGTGCACCAGCGCCTGGTTGCATCCGGCCTCGCGGGCTATCATAGTCGTAGATGTCATTGCGTACCCACGCCCGAGGAACAATTTTTCCGCCGCTTCGAGTATTGTTTGTTCCATCGTTTTGCCGCTATCGGCCATATCGCCGGGAATAGTCTCCGCCATTACATTAATTAAGTTATTTAATAAAGTTATTAACCAAAGGCAAAGGAAAAATAAAAAAATGAAAATCACAAGATTCGGTGATAAAAACTGAAGGAATATTGGAAGTATAGGGAAAAATGAATAACTTTACGCCTTCGCAATTTACATGTCGGATGTTCGTGTGCATGGAGCAGGGATTGTATGGAGACCGGCCTTCGGCGGGTGTATTTGCCTGGAGCGGGAAAACAGGATTGTCAGCAAAAATAATAGAATCAAAACAACGCGTTAGATGTTTATCGGGAATAGATATGACAAGATGTCCGCATGGAAACTTTTTGCGGCAGCATCGTTGATTGTATTTATATTGGTGACCCCGTCATATGCCGGCAGCGTCACGGAGGGTGCTAATACCAACGGACCGCATTCGATATTGGTTATAAGCTCGTATAATCCCGATGCCAACAATATTCTCACGACGGTCAGCGATTTTTCGTACCGGTTCACCGAATTGGGTGGTACGGCGGTTATAGTGACCGAAAACATGAACTGCAAGAGTTTCTCCGAAGCTCACCGCTGGAAGGGAGCCATGCGCGAGATACTCGAAAAATACAGGGACAGCCGCAGACCGAGCATGGTTATACTTCTGGGCCAGGAGGCGTGGTCTGCCTATCTTTCGCAGGACAAGCAATTGGACAGGGATGTGCCGGTATTTTGCGGCATGGTCAGCCGCAATGCGATATTGTTGCCCACCTCACAGGAAATTACCCTGGAGGATTGGGAGCCTACGAGCATCGACGTATTTGACGATATCAGTGAGGTAGATATTGTCGGCGGGTTTGTCAACCGGTATGATGTGTCCAAAAATATAAACCTGATACTCGATTTTTTCCCTGAGACCGAGCATATAGCTTTTATTTCGGACAACAGTTACGGCGGCGTCTCGATGCAAGCTCTGGTGAAGAAAGAGATGGCCATGTTTCCCAACCTCGATCTGATATTGCTGGATGGCCGGAAACATTCCATATACACAATATCCGACCAGATAAGCCATCTTCCTCCGCGCACGGTCATCTTGATCGGCACTTGGCGGATGGATAAAAATGACGGCTATTTCATGCCTAATGCCGTATATGCGATGATGGGAGTTGGGGGTAAAATTCCCGCTTTCACCCTTGCTTCAACCGGAATGGGCTACTGGGCCATCGGAGGATATAATCCCATGTATAAGCCCATTGGCCGCGATTTGGGCACTCAGGCCTATTATCTGTTGAACCACGGGATGAAAGACTCGGTGGTTTTGAGGGAGTTGCCTAACCGTTACCAGTTCGATGCGGTAAAATTGAAAGAATACGGCCTGCAGGACAAAAAACTCCCTGCCGGATCACACGTGATACAGACACAGGCCTCGTTCTGGAACGATTACAAATACGAAATAAGTATTATAATCGCCGTTTTTGTAGCCTTATTGCTTGGATTGCTGATCTCTATGATCCTTTATGTGCGTACCAGGCGGTTGCAGCTACACCTCGAAAAATCGGAAAAGGAGTTGCTTATAGCCAAAGACAGGGCCGAGGAATCGAATAGGCTGAAGACGGCTTTTCTTGCAAATATGAGCCACGAGATACGCACTCCGCTTAATGCCATTGTGGGATTTTCATCGGTAATCGCTTCCGAGCAGTGCAGCGAGGAGGAACTTGCCGAATATTCGGGTATCATACGCCTCAACTCCGACTTGCTGTTGCGCCTGATCAACGACATTCTCGACATTTCACGGCTTGAGTCGGGACGTCTGCAGTTCAATTACAGCGACCACGAGATTATAGGACTATGCCGCAATGTGATGATGACATGTTCGAAAAACGGGGCTCCCGGGGTAGTGTATTTATTCGAGCCGCCTGTCGATACTTTTGTTCTTCGCACCGACTCCCAGCGCCTGCAGCAAATATTGATCAACCTCGTCAACAATGCCGGAAAATTCACAACCGAAGGGTCTATAAAGTTGGAAGTAGCAATAGGAAAGGAAATGCTGGTATTTTCGGTAACTGATACCGGATGCGGGATTCCGCTCGAAAAGCAGAAAGTCGTCTTCGAACGATTCGAAAAACTGGACGATATGGTCCAGGGAACAGGGCTTGGGCTATCTATATGCCAACTAACGATAGAGAAATTGGGTGGCAGCATATGGGTGGATCCGACGTATACGGGCGGGGCGCGTTTTATTTTCACCCATCCTCTTACCATCCCGAATAATAACGACTGATAGGCTTTGTCTCTGTTGCGGAGGATTGTTAGAAACTGTTTAAAAATAATTACGGTAATATTTTTAAGCAGTTTCTAAGTTTGTTGTATTGAAAAAATCGTTATAATTGCATAAGCCCTGTAATCAATATATCACTTCCATGTAAGGGTTAATTATCTGTATTCGAATCTATTATAATCACAACCGGTTTGTTTCGGCAATGAAATCAGAAAGAGATTTTCGCGGTAAAGCTGGCCATCTCCACACCGCGGATACGTTGAAGAGAGCAGTTAAATTGGACCCTGTGAAAAAAAGCGGCAAAGAACGCCACTCGTTGTATGAAGAGTTGGAAGAAGATTCGCAGGAGGGTTTCAACGCAGGTTACCGTAAGCGCGAATCGATACTCGACTACTTCGACGAATAATCCCGCACCCTCTTTACTACACACTCCCCAATACCCGCCTCGCCCCGTTCCAGGACGAGGCCGCGGCATTGCCTCCTTCTCACTGTATTTAAATGATCATTTCAAAACGCGACAGGTATGTTGAAGTATCTGATAGAGAAGGAATTCAGGCAATTTAGGCGTAATTCGTTTTTGCCTAAGATCGTCATTGCATTTCCTGTTGTGGCGATGCTGGTATTCCCTTGGGTCGTCAATCTGGGGATTACTGATTTGAACATTGCGATTGTCGATTACGACCGTTCGTCGTTTTCGTCCCGTTTGGTGGGGGATGTTTCCGGTTCGCCGTGGTTCAATCTTACGGGGTTTGTCGATTCGTACGATGACGCCATTGCGGCGGTGGAGCGCGGCGATGCGGACATCGTTTTGGAGATCCCGCACGGTTTCGAGCGCGCGATGATGCGCGGGGTGGGTGCGCGGGTTATGATCTCCGCCAATTCGGTCAACGGGACGAAGGGGGCGTTGGGAGCCAACTACCTTCAGCAGATCATCGGGCGGTTCGGGATGCGCCTGGCGGAGAATGGTATGTTGCGGGGAGCGGGAGGCGCATCGGGGCGGGAAACACAGGCGGTAATCGGTATTGAGACGAGAGGGCTGTTTAACGAGAAGATGGACTATAAGGTATTTATGGTCCCGGCGCTTATGGTTATGTTATTAACGATGCTGTGCGGCTTCCTGCCTGCGCTGAACATAGTGTCGGAGAAGGAGACCGGCACGATAGAACAGATCAACGTCACTCCCGTGAATAAATTCACATTCATACTTTCGAAGCTGATCCCTTACTGGATCATAGGTTTTATCGTTTTAACAATATGTTTTTTGATAGCGTGGCTGGTCTACGGGCTTGTGCCTGCGGGCAATATAGGGGTGCTATATTTGGCTTCGCTGATCTTTATACTTGTCATGTCGGGTATGGGGCTTGTGATTTCCAACAGTTCGGCCACAATGCAACAGGCCATGTTCGTTATGGTGTTCTTCGTGATCATCCTGCTGTTGATGAGCGGCCTTTTCACTCCCGTGGAGAGCATGCCGCGCTGGGCGCAACGGATCGCTGCGTTTAATCCGCTGAAATATTTTATCGAGGTGATGCGTATGGTCTACCTTAAGGGCAGTTCTTTGGATGACCTGGGAATACAGATAGGCGCTCTGACCGCTTTTGCCGTCGGTCTCAATCTGTGGGCGGTGGCCAGCTACCGGAAAAATGCATAGAAATTGTTTTAACAGCGAATTTACTTAACTTTGCCGCCGGAAAATATATGTAATAATGGATAAGCGTCTATCTCAGATCCGGTGTATCCGGAATCGTGAACAGATCACACTCAGTTGGTTGAACCCCGACGGTGAAGGCGTATCGATATTCTATAATGGCGTCCCCGAAGCCGACGGTAACGAAAAATTCCTCGGGCGAAGTGCCGAGGGACAGATAACTTTCGCCGACCCGCTGTCGGACCGGCGCACCTATCTTATACTTAAGAAACCCGGCTACCGCACAGAAATACTTGCCGAAAGGGAGTTGCCGATGACCGGAATATGTAATTTCCGAGACCTGGGCGGCTATCCCACCGCCGACGGCCGCCATGTGAAGTGGGGCAAATTCTACCGCTCGGGGAGCCTGCACAAACTTAACGAAGCCGACTACGAAAAAATTAAGAGCCTGGGGCTAAAAACGATAATTGACTATCGCGCCGCGCATATTTCAGCGGCCGAACCCGACGACCAGTTCCCCGGGACGACAATCATCACCATGTCGGCCACGCCTGAGATCGACAAGGTTCTGGGAGCACTCGTGCCGGGCAACCTTTTAAGAAATCCCGATAAGTTCAGGGATTTCGACAGTATTGCCGACATCATGAAATATGGCTATCGCAACATGCCGTTTGCCAACGAAGCGTTCCACCGTATGATCTCTATCGTGAAACGCGGCGATGGGGCCCCTGTGTTGCAGCATTGCGATTCGGGAAAGGACCGGGCTGGTTTCGGTTCGGCATTGCTGCTGCTGCTGTTGGGAGTGCCCTTCGATATCGTGCGCGAGGACTATCTGGCGAGCAATACCTATATAAAGATTTGCAACACGATACAGATGGACAAGCTCCAGGCGCTTCTCGACTCGGAGGAACGTGTCGAGCAGTTCACACAGATCATGCAGGTTAACGCAGGGTATCTTGAGGCTGCATTCGACATGATACTCGAAAAATATGCGTCGTTCGAGGAGTACCTGGCTGCAGAATTCCAATGCTACCCCGACGATGTAAAACGTATCCGGAACCTTTATCTATATTAATGATCTGATTGATAGTGTATTGGCTGCACTTTAGGTCAGGGCCTGCCATCGCGTATATCACATATAATCAAGCGCAATGTAAAGCGGTGTCTGATTTCACGCATCAGGGCGTGTTAACATTTGAGTTAACACGCCCTGATGCGTGAGGCGGGCACATTGCTCCGGATCGTTGGGACCGGATTGCGGCATGAGGAGGACCCGGCAAGCGGAATTCACCGGCCTGCGATCACTGCCAATGGCGGAAAAAGTCCCAAAGTACCACTCCTGCCGCAACGGATATATTGAGCGAATGTTTTGTCCCGGCCTGCGGAATCTCTACAGCCATATCGGATGCGTCGACAGCTTGCTGGGATACTCCCGAAACCTCATTTCCCAATATGAGTGCATATTTCCGGGCCGGGGCGGGAGTGAAGCGTCCCAGCACAGCCGCCCCCTCGACCTGCTCCACGGCAACAATAGTATATCCGTCTGAACGCAACAGGTCCACGGCTTGCAGGATGTCGGCGTGGTATGACCATCGTACCGTATTTTCGGCTCCCAATGCCGTTTTATGTATCTCCTTCGACGGTGGCGTAGCCGTGATGCCACACAGCACCACCTCTTCCACGGCAAAAGCGTCGGCCGTACGGAACACCGACCCTACATTGTTGAGGCTGCGTATGTTATCCAGGACAACCACCACAGGCATCCTGCCGGCCAAAGCGAATGCCTCGGGAGAGAGACGACCAAGCTCCTCATTGAGAATTTTTTTCATCCGGTATATTTTTCAGGGTCTGTCTAAAGCCGGCCGCGATACCCGCCGGGAACAGACTCTTTGGCAGTTTTCATAAATACTCCCCAAAAGTACTATTTTTCTCATAAGAGTTTTATACCTTTGAAGTCGCCCGGTTGCGTGAGATAGGGTCGCGATGGATCATGGCAAGCAATAAAACACTGATACCAAACCTAATAACAACTAATTTTAACATTTAACCTATGGGTCATATTCCTGCTATTTTCTGGCTTGTCCCCGGTGCCTCGCTCCTGGCACTGGGATTCGCCTGGTATTTCTACAAAAAGATGAAAGCGGAGAGCGAGGGTACTGAGAGGATGAAAGAGATAGCCAGCCATGTCCGTCAGGGCGCTATGGCTTACCTCCGTCAGCAGTACAAGGTCGTATTCCGCGTATTTATCATCCTTGGTGTGTTTTTCGCTTTCCTGGCCTACGGGCTCAAGGTACAGAACCCGTGGGTTCCGTTCGCGTTCCTCACCGGAGGGTTTTTTTCGGGTCTCGCCGGATTTTTCGGCATGAAAACCGCCACCTATGCTTCGGCACGTACGGCTCATGCCGCCAGTAAGTCGTTGAACGACGGCCTGAGGGTCGCATTCCGTAGCGGCGCAGTGATGGGGCTTGTGGTAGTGGGGTTGGGCCTTCTCGACATTTCATTGTGGTACCTTATCCTCGACAGGTTTGTCGAAGTCACGGGAACACAGAAACTTATCATCATCTCGACTACGATGCTTACCTTCGGGATGGGAGCCTCGACACAGGCGCTTTTCGCACGCGTGGGCGGAGGTATCTACACTAAAGCCGCCGACGTGGGTGCCGACCTTGTGGGCAAGGTAGAAGCAGGCATTCCTGAGGACGACCCGCGCAACCCGGCCACGATAGCCGATAACGTGGGCGATAACGTGGGCGACGTGGCAGGTATGGGAGCGGATCTTTATGAAAGTTATTGCGGGTCGATATTGGCCACCGCAGCCCTGGGGGCCTCGGCATTTGCGGCGGCTGGCGGCGAGATACAGCTAAAGGCGTTGTTGGCTCCGATGCTTATCGCCGCAGTGGGTATCATTTTGTCTATCATAGGCATATTTCTCGTGCGCACCAAAGAAGGTGCTACTATGAAACAACTGCTGGGAGCGCTGGGAACGGGCGTCAACACCAGCTCCGCTCTTATCGCCGTGGCAGCCTTCGGAATACTCTACCTGTTGCAGATACCCAACTGGGTGGGCGTTTCATTCTCGGTGATCACCGGTCTGGTAGCTGGAATAATCATCGGCCAGGCCACTGAATATTACACTTCTCACTCCTTTAAGCCTACTAAAAAGATAGCCGAGTGCTCGCAGACGGGTCCGGCCACGGTCATTATTTCGGGCATCGGCCTGGGTATGGTCTCAACGGCAATCCCGGTGGTTACGATAGGTGTTGCCATAATCCTTTCTTACCTGTGCGCCACGGGATTCGACGTGCAGAACATGCTGTCGGCGCAGAATCTGTCGCAGGGCCTCTACGGGATAGGTATTGCCGCCGTTGGGATGCTTTCTACGCTTGGGATAACCCTGGCTACCGACGCTTACGGCCCTATTGCCGACAATGCGGGAGGTAACGCCGAAATGAGCGGCCTGGATCCCGAAGTACGCAGGCGTACCGACGCCCTCGACGCCCTGGGCAACACCACGGCCGCAACGGGCAAAGGTTTTGCGATAGGTTCGGCGGCATTGACGGCGCTGGCTCTGCTGGCATCGTATATCGAAGAGATAAAGATAGGGATGACGCACATCGGGAGGGAGTTTATAACGCTTTCGAACGGTGTGCAGAAAGCTGTTGCCGAAGCGAATATTCTCGACTTCATGGATTACTACCAGATAACGCTGATCAATCCCAAGGTGCTGATAGGCGTGTTCCTGGGTTCGATGATGGCGTTCCTGTTCTGCGGCCTGACGATGAATGCCGTAGGACGCGCGGCGCAAAGCATGGTAGAGGAGGTTCGCCGCCAGTTCCGCGAGATCAAGGGTATCCTCACGGGTGAAGGCACGCCCGACTATGCGCGTTGCGTCGAAATATCGACCCGTGGTGCACAGCGCGAAATGCTGTTTCCGTCGATACTTGCGATACTCGCGCCTGTTGTTACCGGACTGGTATTCGGCGTAGCTGGAGTGATGGGTCTTTTGGTCGGTGGCCTGGGCGCGGGATTTGTGCTGGCTGTATTTATGGCCAACTCGGGCGGCGCGTGGGACAATGCCAAGAAGTTCGTCGAGGAGGGCAACCACGGGGGAAAGGGCTCAGTATGCCACAAGGCGACAGTCGTCGGTGACACGGTTGGCGATCCGTTCAAAGATACCGCAGGTCCATCGCTCAATATCCTTATCAAACTCATGAGCATGGTGGCTATTGTCATGGCAGGGCTTACCGTGGCTTTCAGCATCTTCTAACGTCCCCGCCACGGCGATAACCCCGGTCTTATGACGTTTCACGCGAGGCGTTATACCGGTGGGCGGAGAGTTAAGATAGAGCAATAATAATCCAAAAAACCCGGGCAGGCTTATCTAAAGCCTGCCCGGATTTTTTGGATTTTGCGCATGGCAGAGTAATTGCCAAACGGAACAATAAACTCCCCCTTTTAATGTGTCATCAGGAAACGTTCGCAATCCAGTGCTGCGACACAGCCGCTACCGGCGGCGGTTATGGCCTGCCTGTAGTTGGGGTCGCGCACGTCGCCGGCGGCAAAGACACCTTCGACATTCGTACGCGATGAGCCGGGAATGACTTTGATGTATCCTGCAGGGTCGAGGTCGATCCAGTTACAGAAGATCTCCGTATTGGGGTGGTGCCCTATGGCGAGGAAAAATCCCGTGACAGCAATTTCGTGCCGGGTACCGTCGGCGCCACTCAGCACTATCCCCGTCACTCCGGCATCATTGCCACGGACCTCTTCGGTGTTGCTCTCGAAAAGTATCTCGATGTTAGGGGTCGACATCACCCTGTGCTGCATGGCTTTCGAAGCGCGCAGGTGTTTCTTGCGCACTATCATATAGACTTTATTGCATATACCGGCCAGATAGGAAGCCTCCTCGCATGCCGTGTCGCCGCCGCCGACCACCGCCACATCCTGTTTGCGGAAAAAGAAGCCGTCACAAGTAGCACATGCCGAAACCCCCATTCCACGATACTTCTGTTCCGAGGGAAGACCCAGGTACCTGGCTGTAGCCCCCGTAGCAATAATTATCGTTTCGGCAGTCACCGTCTCGCGGCCGTCGATGGTCGCCGTAAAGGGACGGCTGCTGAGGTCTACGGCGGTCACGGCACCATTCCGAACATCGGCGCCGAATTTCTGCGCCTGCCGCTTCATGTCCTCCATAAGCTGGAAGCCTGTAACAGCATCGGGAAATCCCGGAAAATTTTCGATCTCGGTGGTCGTAGTCAGCTGTCCGCCGGGAGTTATTCCCTCATATAGAAGCGGGCTGAGATTGGCCCTCGCTGTATATATCGCCGCCGTATAACCGGCAGGCCCACTGCCTATTATGAGGCACTTAACTTTGTTTTGATCCATATCCGAATGTGTATGAATGCACAAAATTAATCTTTTTTAGTACATTTGTAATATATAGTCTGATGTTAACTTATCGATTGCCGGGAGACGCTTCTCATAAATCTTCAACCATTTCCGATGCAGGGCACTATACTGAAAATTGCCACAATGGCGGTCGCCGTTCTTATTTTATCGTGTTCGACAAGCCGCCGCACGGTACAGTCGCATGAAAATGCCGGTAACACCACGGTCAGGAACGGGACCATTCAGAAAGAAAAAACACGCGATAATCCATCATCACTACCGAAACAGCCAAAACCGGCGCGGGAGGACGGTGGCACACGTGAGTCGCATGCCAGTAGCAGCCCCCTCCCGCATCCTGAAGTGACTTTTTCGGCTGTGGAGAGTGCCAATGTGCGGGTCCCGGGTATTAATCCCCTTCCGTCTGGAGGACTGGATGTATCGTTGGAGGCTTTGCGAGGTGAATTTTGTTATCCCTACCGTGGCAAGGTGATTTCAAACTATGGCATGCGCGGCAAGTCGATGCACACGGGTGTGGACATAAAGGCCGTTCCAGGCGACACGATCCGGGCCGCATTGAGCGGTGTGGTAAGGATGAGCAAACCCTATTCCGGTTACGGGAATCTCGTGGTTATACAACATTGGTGCGGTTTCGAAACATTATATGCACATAATGTGCGTAATCTGGTAGATGTAAACGACGTGGTAGAGGCAGGCCAACCTATAGCGCTTGCCGGACGGACGGGCCGTGCAACGACCGAACACCTCCATTTCGAAGTGCGGGCGGCAGGCGAACCGGTCGATCCGTCGTTGTTTCTCAACTATGCCGAGATGGCGCTATGCGACGGGGTGCTATGCTTCCGCAACAAAGGAGGCAAAATAACAGCTTCGCTCCACAAGGACGGGAAAGGCGATGCACCGGACAAAAGTACTGCAATCGCATCGTCGCCTGGCGACGGCAATTACCACATTGTGCGCAAAGGCGACACGCTATACCGCATAGCTGCCAACAATGGCACGACGGTAAAGGAACTTCAGCGAATCAATAAATTAGGAGTCAGCACCACACTCAGTATCGGGCAGAGAATAAAGTTGAGATAGCCTTCCTGGGGTTATACTGCCCTGACAGTATTGCTTTTCCTGTTATTCCCAGAGAGTTGGACAATTCCCAAGGCAACCACGCAACCGGAGCAAACAGAGTTGTAAACTGCATCCCGGACAAACCAACTTCGGCAAACAGGGATTGGCCCGGCGTTATTTTAAGAGTCGGGCCTTTCTGTACTGTGTCGGGTTCGTTCCCGTGTCGCGTTTGAAGAAGGTGTTGAACGAGGAGATACTTTTGAAGCCGACACGCTCGGCGATTTCCGACATTGATAACGAAGCACCTCTGTTGGAGAGCAGCTCCTTGGCCTCCCGGATGCGGTAGCCGTTCACGAAACCGATGAAGTTCTCCTTGAAATCCTCGCGGATGACTGTGGAGAGATAGGTGCGGTTGGTGTTCAGCACATGGGCGACGCCGTCGAGCCGCAACTCCGGGTTGCGGTATTCGTGTGCCTGCTCCATGAGTGCCGTAAGCTCGGCGTTCAACTTGCGGCGCACCTCGGGCGGCATTCCGTTGCCGTTGGTTTGTTGGGCGTCGTCCCTGCTCTCGGGATCGCGCTCGCGGGGCGGGTATACGTCCTGCTGGTAGAGTCCCATGAAATTGATGACCAGGTAGAATCCGGCATAGACAAAATTCGAGGCGATGAATATCCAGCCAACGTTGCCCGAAATGAACTGGTCGAACACCGTCCACAGGCCGTACAGCGTGTAGATCACGATCAGGTAGGGAATCCACGACAGGCTGATCTGTTCGACAAAGGAGAACTGCGCGGCGATGGCTGCCTTGTGTTGAAAATACATCCTGCATATCTTCAGGCAACAAACCACCAACATCGCCACAAACGTCAAAAAAGCCGCCACACGCAGTATCACTACCGGGTGTCCGATGTTGTGCACTATATCTTTTAACGTATAGAGCGGCGGCGAACCGGGCCATAAAGACGAGAGAGTCGCATACAGCACTATGAAACCCGCCAAGCCACACAGCAACCTGCAGATCGGCTTGCGGTTGCTTCTCCAGGGTTGCATCAGCGTGCGGAAATAGATCCAGATCAGGCAGGCCAGCGTGATGCAGACCAGGCTGTATGAGAACACCAGCTTTTCGGGCCGGAAATCATAGTCGAGATAATACAACACCAATTCCGACGCCATATAGACGGATAATAGCGTCGAAATCACGGCCATAACCGATTTGGGGCGGCTGCGCCCCCGCATCATCCACATCAGCCCGGTACACAGCAGGGCGGTTACGATCAATGTCGTCGTGGATATCAGAAACCATTCCCTCATCATGCGAATCCTCCCCGGCGTGGTTTGCCCAAACCCAAAGTTACTCCATTTTGTGAAATCCGTAAAAGATTTTTTGGAATCTAAAAGCGGTTTTGTGAAATCGAAAAGAGATTCTGTGAAATCAAAAAGACGTCGTGCGGGTTCCTGCCGAACTTTGTGCCAAATAAATCAGGATTGCTATGAAGAATCGTTTCCCAATTTTATTAGCACTGTCGATTATCGCTTTAACCGGCTGTAACAAGGATACGCTTCCCGATCCCGATCCCGATCCTGGCCCCGGCGGAGTGGTTGAATACACGCTCGCACCGCAGACGGTTGAAATGGATGGACCGTTGGCCGGCCAGGTTGAAAAGATCGATGCCGGAGCGATCACCTTCCGGTCTGGCACTCCGTCCGCATCCATCCCGCAGGTGGGGCAGATCATCGTCAATTCCAATCTTACCGCGGCAATGCCGCACGGCTTTCTGGGCCGGGTGACCGCCTCCAGGCAAGAGGGAGGGAAGACGATCCTCGAAACCGAGGCGGTGGCCCTCGATGAAGCATTCGAAGAACTGACCATCGACCGGTCAATTGATCTGGGCGCCTATGCCACCACGGTGCTCGATCCGGATGGCAATCCGATGGCTATTTCCCGTGCTTCGGTTTCCACACGGGGCGATGGACAGGCGGGCATCAGCCTCGAAATCCCCATCAAAAAATTCGAACTCGGAAATGAAGTGGCGTCATTAGGGGCCGAAGGCAAGATGAAACTGACGCTGGGCCTCGACTTCGACGCCAAGATCATCCAGGGGCGTCTCACGGCCCTCAATGTCGTGGTAACCCCGAAGGTAGAACTCTCCCTCGAAGCGAAGGCGGCCCTGTCCAGGGAGCTCAAAGAAGACGATATGAGGATATGCACGATCCCGACCGGCCCCATCCCGTTGGGCCCTGTCGTAATCGTCCCCGAGATCAGACTCGGGTTATGCATGGGGGCCAATGGGGAAATATCCCTCACCACGACCTATTCTGTCGAATCGGAAGTGAGTTACGGGGTCAAATACGGTAATAATAAATGGGAAGCGGTGTGTGAGCCCAAAGGCATAGACCCTGAAAACGCACCAGCCAAGATCACTACCGAGTTCACCCTGAAAGGACAAGTATGGGCAGGCTTGAATGCCGGCGTATTTTTCGGCCTCTACGGTACGGTCGGCGTCGGCGTGAGTGTCGTTCCGAAGGGAGTTTTCGCGGCCGAATTCAAGGTCGACGCCGACAACCTTCTCTCGGGCAAATGCTACTCTGACTTAAAGCAAACCCAGGCTAAAGGCTACATGGCACTCTCGGGGAGCGTCTTTGTCGAGGCGCAGGCATTCGGCGTTTCACTGGCGGACTATGCCGCCGAAACGCCGGATCTGGAATTCCCGCCCTTCTACCAGAAGTATATCCTGCCCCACTTTACCGAATTCGATGTGGAGTCCGACATGGCGACTTTTGCCGCAGTATCGTTCGGCGTGACAAACGACCTGTTCCTGCCCGTATATGTGGGGGTTTCCATTTATGATGAAAAGGGCAACAGGCTGCAAACCAAATATTTTTCCGATTGGCACCTCAACAAGGTCGACCATGATTACCGTGTTACCTTCACCGGCCTGAGTTCCGAAATCGAGTACACTGCCAAGCCCGTCTGTAAACTCTTCGGGATAGAATTCGTCGGAGACTCACAGGGGTCGGGAACCCTCGACGATGAAATCATAAAGTTCGAAGACATTAATTTCAAGTATTATCTCACGCTATCCAATAATCCTTACGACACCAACCGTGACTGGGAAATCTCGCGCAGCGAAGCCGAGGCAATTACAAGCCTCACGGTATTCGGGCCTTACGATATACGCAGCATCAAAGGGATAGAGCATTTTAAAAACCTGGAATCTTTCGATATACTTGAACGCTATAATAAAATGACCACGGTAGATATAAGCAATATGAAGGCATTGAAAAGGTTCGCGTGCAGAAAAGGCCAATTAACTTCATTGAGAGCGGTCGGATGCAGCAATCTGCAAAACCTCTATCTTTATTACAGCCCGCTGACATCGATAAATCTGACCGGCTGCACTTCCCTGGAGACCCTTAATGTCCATCATGGCAAACTTACGCATATCGACATTAGCGACTGCCATAAATTGACTGTCCTGGATGTAGGAAGCGATTCTTATTCCGGCAATCAATTAACTTCCATCGATCTGGGCAATTGCAGCGCGACATTGGAAACCTTGTCGTGCGCGTACAACACAAACCTGGGGGGTATCGACCTGAGAGATCTGCCCGCATTGAGGAGTATTTCCTGTGCAGCCACCCGGATAACCTCGGAAATACCCGCGTGGATTCCAGACGAATATCTGGCAGGGTGGACACACGACCAGCGGTACATTTATGAAAGCGTGTCCGACCCGAACGGCGGCACTACCATCAAAGTGACCGACCGGGGATACGGGTTGTGGTATCCGGGCGAACCGGGCTCGAAAAAGCATTCCCGTCCGGTCTTATAAAAAAATACTAACTCAAAAACAAAAGAACGCATGAAAAAGATTGTACTTATCCTTTCGGTCGTGTTGTTGGCCAGTGCAGCCCAGGCACAGAAAAATTTCGGTTTCGGCCCCAAGGCGGGGATCAACTACTCGATGGTCAGTGGCGACGTGACCGAAGCGCCCACAGCCCGCTACGGGCTTAACATCGGGGGCTTCGCCGAGTACAAATTCGCCAAACTGTGGGCCGTCGAGGGAGCGCTGATGTATTCGGCCCAGGGCGTGAATGACAAATGGGACGCCGGAGAGGGCGTGGAAGTAAGCAGCAAGATCAAAGCCGACTACCTGAACGTGCCCCTGCTGGCGAAATGCTACGTGGCCGGCGGCTTCAACGTGTTTATCGGGCCGCAGTTCGGCTTCCTGCTCTCGGCCAAGAACCACCAGAGCGCACCGGGATTCGAGTCGCAGACCGACGACATCAAGAAGGACTGCAACAGCGTTTCCATCGCGGGCGTGGCGGGCTTCGGCTACCAGTTCCCAATGGGCCTTAACCTCTCGGCAGGCTTCCAGTACGGCTTCAACGACACGTTCACTTCGGAGATCGACGGCGTGAAATACAGCAACCACAATTGCGTGATCCAGGTCGTTGCCGGATGGAAATTCTAATATTATAGGCCGGCTATGAAAAAGGCACTATTGGCATTTCTCGCAGCAGCCGCGCTGTGGGGGTGCGACAAGGGTGGCGGGGAAAAACCATCGGAGCCAGGTGTATTGATCAACGGCGTGCGCTGGGCCGAGTGCAATGTTGCCGGGTTCGGCGTATTCGCCGCCAAGCCGGAAGACCCTGGAATGTTCTATCAATGGAATCGTAAAACGGCATGGCCGGCAACTGGTACGGTAAGCGGTTGGGATAGTTCCAATCCTGCCGGCAATGAATGGAGCGCGATCAACGACCCAAGTCCCTCAGGCTGGCGTTTACCAACTAAAGAAGAGCAGGCCACCTTATTCAACGCTGATAAAGTGAGCGTTTTATGGACAACTCTGAATGGAGTGGACGCTTACAGATGCGGGCAACGTCGGAGTATACCGGTCAAATACGACAAAAACCGAGCTGACTACAGCTACCGGCGCATGGAGTATGCTTTTCTTCGAAGAAAACATCTATCATGATTATAGCTCACGTACGTATGGATATTCCATACGCTGCATTCACAAATAAAGTTTTGGTTCCCCGAAGATAGTGTACTATTTCATCAAAAAATAACAACCCTAAAAAGCACCATTATGAAGAAAATCACTACCCTTCTTTTTTTAGTCGCCGCAATATTTGCCGCGCAAGCACAGGACCGTCCCAAAGATGTATTCGGAATACGGGCCGGATTGAATCTTTCCAACCTGAGGGTCGACGAGGCTGAAGCGGGCATGTCGCCTAAAAGCCTGGCAAGTTTCCATGTGGGCGGATCATGGCAACACTTGCTCACTCCTTCGATGCCTCTTTACCTCGAAACCGGCCTTTATATCAGCCAGAAAGGATGCAAGGTGAAGGAAGGCGGGTTCGAACTCACTATCAAACCTCTCTATATGCAAGTTCCCGTGTTGGCCGTATACCGCTTCGAGACCGCTGCCGGCATATCGCTGCAGCCTTTCCTGGGACCTTATGTCGCATACGGGCTGTCGGGCAAGGCAAAAGTTTCCATGGGCGACTACTCTTCAAAAGCCGACCTGTTCAAAGAGAGCAATTACGAAGACTCCGACGGCGACCCGCAACCCACTCAGCAACTGCTTAAACGCTTCGATGCGGGCCTTCGCTTAGGGGTAGGTGCCACATGGAACAACCTGTATTTCAGCCTTGGCTACGACCTCGGCCTGACCGACAACGTAAAGGAGGACGAGTATGGCGTCGTCTACGCCCGAAATCGCACATTCACCATCTCGGCCGGATATAATTTCTGACAGATATGAAACGATCAAAATTAAGTAATCTCAAACAGTTAATGGTCTATTACTTATTTTTCTACATTCCCATAGCCATGCTTGTATCCTCATGCAACAAGGGTGGCGACGGCCCGGAGCCGGGCCCGCCCGCCGGTGAGATGATGGACGTGGTGGTTTACACGACAATCCACGAAACCTATATTGACGGAGAGCCGCTAACTTTCCGTAAGATCTGTGCGATGACTCCAGACGGGACACGCAAGGCGGTGCTGCACGACGGCTCGGCGTTCGACATGCAGTATAAGGAGGCCAACCGTGCAGCACTCGATCCCACTGGCACGAAACTCGTCCTGCAAGGGGGCGACAAATTCATCTGGGAATACGATATGGCCTCAAAACAGCATACGACAGTGATCGCCGAAACTCCGGATATCAACGTTGACGACCCCTCGTACAGTCCCGATGGATGGAAGATACTCTACGCGAACTGGGCCTCGGGCGACATCCTCGAAACGGTGTTCGCCAACGGCACGGGACGCACCGCCCTCACCGACAACTCCTGGGCGCTGGGCCGCCAGAACTACACGCCGGACGGAGGGAAGATCGTGGCCTCGAACTGGTCGCCCTGGGGTTATATCTGCACCTTTAACGCCAACGGGACAGGTGGTCGCAAGATCCTTACCGCCTCCGCAAGCGAGAGCTTTGACTGTCCCTGGCCCGCTTCGAACAACCGCATCGTTTACGCGCATTATGAGAGCGCGGAGAAGGTAGGGGAATGCACCATCTGGAGTTGCTCCATAGACGGCGGCAATCCCGTGAAGATCGGTACGCCCGGCGACTGCATGGTCGATTACCTGACCTGTAATACCGACGGGACGCTGATCGGTTACTGCGAGATCGGTGCGCATGACAGTCGGTACGTTGTCCGGCAACTGACAGCAACGTCGCTCGGCACGATCCTGTCTACGACCACCGGGGGTCTGCGCTTCCGCTTCGGACGCATCAGCAAGGCACTGTTCGACGCCGCACCGGCGATGTAGATCTTAAAACCATACCCCCGGAGTCTGTCCGAATTTCCTATGGAAATTCGGACAGACTCCGGGAAACTGTTTAAGAATATTACCGAAATTATTTTTCACAACCCGTTGTGCATTTAGAAAAACGAGGCATTAAAGTCTCATTTGCATGAAAATCAGCTTTGCTTTGCAAAGCTGTCGGCCCGCAGCCACCCGGCGCGGAGGGCTTAATATCTCGCTCTGGCTACGATATTCATTCTCCGCTGGCTGCGATCCGAAACCACAATGCAAGCATATGCCTTTGTCCCAAATATTTGCAAAATAAAT